>DATLGH010000038.1 GCA_035540635.1 Egibacteraceae bacterium
TACCCGGCCGCGTCCAGCATCGCCTGCCGCGCGTCGTCCGAGAGCGGCGCGCGGCCGAGGTTGGTGTGCACGACGACGCCGGCGGCGCGGAGGGCTCAGTCGCCAGAGGCGAGGCGGGCGGCGTCGCGCCGTTCGAGACGCACCTCCCGGTCGTCACCGACCACGGGGGAGAAGCTCACCGTCAGCGTGAGCGGGTTGGCGGCGAGCAGGTCGGCGAGGGCCCGCAGGGCCGGCATGTCGCCCTCCTGCAACGCGTCGAGGAGGTCGCCGAGCGCCACCTCCATGAGCGTGATGCCGCTGCGGGGGTCCGCCACGCGGGCGGGCAGTGGCACGTCGGGGCCCGTCAGCGTCACCGCGGGACCGTCCCAGCGCGCCACCCGCAGCGCCACGGCGGTTCTCGCCTGGTCCGCGTCGACGCCCGGCAGGCCCTCGGCTCGCGCCTCGGCGAAGCTGCGGACGGTCTCCTGCACCGCGGCGAGCAGCGGGACCACGACATCGACGGGCACGGCTTCCCCGGCGGCTTCGACGGTGAGGGTCAGCTGGCAGCGCTCGGCCGCGTCGAGCTCGCCGGCGATGTGCTGGCGCCGGCGGCCGAGCACGTCCTTCATGAGCCGCAGACCGGGGTACTCGTCGACGAGGGGGTCGTCGAAGGCACGCAGCGCATGAGCCATGGCGTCGAGCTGCTCGCGCAGCTTGTCCCTGCCGTTCATCGGCCGACCGTACCGCTGCGGGCCGCAACGTGCGTCATGGCACCACGAGGAAGCCCTTCGGCGACCCGTCGCGGTCGTGGCCGAAGTAGTCCTCCCACCGTTCGCAGGCGATGCGGAACTTCGGGTGCCCGAGATGGCCCCGCGGGTAGGCGACGACGGGATAGGCGTCGCACTGCCAGAAGTCCTCGGTGTAGTGGCCGCCGATGAGGCTCGTGACGAGGAGCCGGCGGTGGGGCGGCATCTCGTCGAAGGACGACCCCTCGACCACCGTGACGATGTCGACGTCGGCCGGATCGGTCTTGGCGCTGACGAAGCTGCCGTCGAGCCACTGGCAGCGGACCTCCACGAGCTCGTCGAGCGCCCGCCGGTGCTGGCGCCAGTACTGGAAGATCGCGGTCCGCGTCGTCGACGTCGAGAACGCGCCGACGAGGCGCTCGGCGATCTCGTCCTCGGTGCTCTCGTGCCGGCCCGGCGGCAGGTTCCCCGCGTCGTCGAAGTCGGGTATGCCCATGGCGGGACGCGTCCCCCGCAAGGCGGCACCCAAACCTCGCCCACCGGGCGGGTAGCCTGGCGTGTGGCCGCCGCCCAGGGAAAGGCATCTCCTTGGCCATCGCCCTCCCACCCGCCCGCTCCGTCAGCGACAACCCCACGCAGGACCGGCTGCGGCGGTGGGTCGCCGAGATGCCGAACGCGCAGCGGACCGAGTTCGGCAACTACAACGTGAAGGCGCGGGTCACCGCCCGGTCGGCGGGTTCCACCTTCGTCGTCACCGACGACCCCGAAGCCACGTCGAAGCAGACCATGCCCCGACAGGAGTACGAGCAGGTCGCGCGCCGGCAGGAGGACCACATCAGGTCGGCCGACATGGTCCTCGTCGAGGGCTACATCGGCCCGGAGAACTCGCCGATGAAACGGCCGGCGCGCGTCTTCGTCGAGCGCACGAACGCGAACATCCCAGCGATGCAGCAGCAGCTCTACTACCCGCGGGACGCCGACTGGCGGGAGGAGGACGCCCTCACGGTCGTCTACACGCCGAACTGCCCCGCGGCGGGCTACCCCGACGACCGGCTCGTGACCATCGACCTCGACAACTGGGTCACGCGGGTGTTCAACATCGACTACTTCGGCGAGTCGAAGATGGGCGGGCTGCGGATGTGGATGGAGTGGGCCTACCGGCAGGGCGCCCTCGCGATGCACGCCGGCGCGAAGGTCATCCCCGTCGACGGCGGCGAGAAGGTCGGGCTGATCATCGGCCTTTCGGGCACGGGGAAGACGACGACGACCTTCACGCACCAGAACGGCTCCCTGCCCGTGCAGGACGACATCGTCGCGCTCGTCGAAGGCGGATCCGTCTACTCGACCGAGAACGGCTGCTTCGCGAAGACCTACGGCCTCGACCCCCGGTACGAGCCGACGATCTACCATGCCCTGGCCTCGCCGCAGGGATGGCTCGAGAACGTCGCCGTGGACGAGAACGGCAGGGTCGACTTCTTCGACGCCTCCTACACCGCCAACGGGCGCGGCACGTTCGCGCTCGACGCCATCGAGCACTACGACCCCCGAAAGGTCGGCACCGCCGACTTCCTGCTCATCCTCAACCGGGCTGAGCAGATCGCGCCGGCGGTGGCGAAGATGGCCTCCATCGAGCAGTCCGTCGCCTACTTCATGCTCGGCGAGACGAAGGGCACGAGCGCGGGGGGCAAGGCGGAGGCCGGGAAGCACCTCCGCGTGCCGGGCACGAACCCGTTCTTCCTCCGCCACGACTACCTGCAGGGCAACCGTCTCGCCGAGCTGGTCCGCTCCATGGACTACGCGTTCGGGGTCTACGTGCTCAACACCGGCAGGGTCGGCGGGCCCGAGAACACGCCGGGTTCGAAGAAGGTGAAGATCCCGCACTCGTCGGCCATCGTGAAGGCTATCGCCGAGGACACGATCACCTGGGAGACCGACCCCGACTTCGGCTACCTCGTCGCCACCGCGGTGCCCGACCTCGACGATGACGAGCTCCTGCGGCCGCGGCGGCTGTACGAGCGGCTCGGTCGGGGTGAGGAGTACCGCGAGCGGGTGGAGCGCCTCAAGCGCGACCGCCGGGCGTACATGGCCGGCCACCGAGGACTCGAGCCCGCGATCGTCGACGCACTCGGGTAGCCGAGGGAGGAGCCCCCGCCCTGCCGCCTGATCGCCGCGAGGGTCGGGTTATGTGCCCGTTGCCGCTCGTGTAGGCTCTCACGGCCGAGCTCGGGGGTCCGATCATGAGCAAGAGCGGTCCAGAGGCCGCCAACCGCAGGGGACGCGCAGGGCGGCGCGTCCGGTGTCAGAGGCTGGTCGGGGCGGTGCTGACCGTGCAGCTCGCCGTGGGGCTGCTCCTTGTCGGGGTCGACCAAGCCGGCGACCCGGCTCCGTCCCCCGCTGCGGACGCCGCCACGGGCGTCACCGACGCCGCAGTGGCGGCGGCGCCCCCGCCGAGCACCGGCCTTCCCCGCGCCGCGGAGGACCCGGCCCCGCTCGCGCCGGCCGCCCCCGACACCTCCGCGCCGGACGCCGGCCAACCCGCTGCCGACCCCCGCGCGGAGGCGGCGCCCGCCGAGCCGGCGCCCGCGGCCGCTGCCCTGCCCGGCGAGGCGGCGCCTGCCGTCGACTCCGCCCCGCTCGTCGTGCCCGAGCCCGGCCCGCCGCCGCCACCGTCGGGGGAGGCGCCGGCGGTCGTCGCGGCGCCCGTGCCTGCAGCGACCCCCGGAACGACGGTCGCGGCCAGCGCCCCCGCGGCGACCGAGAGCGAGCGGATCTTCGCCAGTGAGTTCCCCGCCCACGCCGCCGCCCGGCAACGCGCCGACGTCCCCTCGTCGTACCACTGGGCGGTCATCGTCGGCGTGAACGACTACCTGGGCCGGACGTCGAACACCGTCGGCTCGGTCGGTGACGCCCTCGTCCTGCGCGACACGCTCTACGGCCGGGGGTGGCGCGGCGACCAGGTCCTCACCCTCACCGATCACGCAGCCACCCACGACCGGGTCGTGCGGGCCATCGAGTGGCTCATCCGCTCGACGGACGAACGCTCGACCGTCGTCTTCAGCTTCTCCGGCCACATGCGTCACAACTCCGGTGTCACCGCGCTGTGGCCCGCGGACAACCGCTTCATCTGGGCCGGCGACCTCGGGCGCATGCTCGGCGCGGTGCGCGCCGACCGGCTGTGGGTGAGCCTGCAGGGCTGCCACGCCGCCGGGCTCGCCGCTCCCGGGTTGCAGGGGGGCAACCGGGTGGTCACCTACGCCTCGGGGGTGCACGAGAAGGCCTACGAGGACCCCGCCAGGGGCCAGTCGGTGATGGGCCACTTCCTGCTCGCCGAGGGCCTGCGCGGCGGACTCGGCGACCGGGAGGCCGGCAACGGCGACGGCCGCAGCAGCGTCCAGGAGGCGTTCGCGTGGGCGGCTCCGCGCGCGACCTCGCGCACGCACGGCCAGTCCCACGGGCCGCAACGGCCGGTGATCGCCGACGGTCTCGGCGGTCGGCAGTTCGTCATCGAGGTCACGGGCGCTCCGCCCACCGCCGCCCGTCCACCGGCACGCGCCCCCGAGGCGCGCTCCGAGCGCAAGGCGCCCCGGCGCCGTCTGCTCAACCTGCGGCCGCTCCTGGGGAGCTGACCCCCGCGCCGGCGTGACCGTGCGGGGCCGGCTTGCGCACGGCCTCGGCGAGCCACTACAGTTCGGCCATCCTAACTTTGGTTAGGGTTCCCTAAGGGCCTGGTCCTCAAGGGAGCCACCGAAGTCCGCTCGTTCGTTCCGTTGGTCGGACCCGTCCCGGGAGGTCGCCCGTGCGCCGCTTCACCCTCTGCAGCCTGCTCCTCGCGTTCACACTCCTGGCCGGCGCGTGCGCCGGTGGGACTGAGGGGCCGCAAGCCAGTCCCGACGCCTCACCCAGTCCCGACGACACCGCGGAGGAGTCGGACGAGCCAGCCGACGCCGACGCGCCGCTCACCGTCTACACGGGGCGCAGCCTCGAGCTCGTCGGTCCCCTGCTCGAGCAGTTCCAGGAGGAGACGGGGATCGTGCTGCAGATCCGCAGCGGCGACACGGCCGAGCTCGCGGCGACGATCCTCGAGGAGGGCGACAACAGCCCGGCGGACGTGTACTTCGGCCAGGACGCCGGCGCGCTCGGGTCGCTGGCGAAGGCGGGGAGGCTCGCGCCCCTGCCCGACGAGCTCCTCGAACGGGTCGACCCCCGCTTCCGCGCGGCGGACGGGACGTGGGTCGGCACGTCGGGGCGTGCACGCGTCATCGTCTACTCCACCGAGCTCGTCGCGGAGGAGGAGGTGCCCGACAGCGTCCTCGACCTCACCGACCCGCGCTGGAGCGGCCGGGTCGGCTGGGCGCCCACGAACGGCTCCTTCCAGGCGTTCGTCACGGCGATGCGCCTCGAGCTCGGCGACGACGCCACCAGGGAGTGGCTCGAGGGCATGGTCGCCAACGACGTGCAGACCTACGCGAACAACGCCGCGCAGGTCGAGGCCGCCGGACGGGGCGAGATCGAGGTCGGCCTCGTCAACCACTACTACCTCTACCGCTTCCTCGACGAGGACCCCAACTACCCGGCCGCGAACAAGTTCCTCACCTCGGGGGACGCCGGGGCACTCGTCAACGTCGCCGGCGTGGGCATCCTCGAGACGAGCGACCACCAGGACCGCGCGGCCCAGCTCGTCGACTTCCTGCTGTCCGAGGAGGCCCAGACCTACTTCGCCGACGAGACGAACGAGTACCCGCTCGTGACCGGCGTCGCCGCCCGTGACGAGCTGCCGCCGCTCGCGGAGATCGACACGCCCGACATCGACCTCGGTGACCTCGACGACCTCGAGGGCACCCTGCGGATGCTCCGGGAGACCGGCGCTCTCGACTGAAAGGCACCCGGAACGCAAGCGGGGGCCCTCTCCCCGCCCAACCGGCTCAGGAGACGGGACCCTCCGCGACGATGCTGCCGGTGGGTTGGGGGGAGCCCCCGTGCGGCTCGACGGTGACCGCCGCATATTCCGCGCCGACGACCGCGCCGTCGACGACCGCCACCGCCCGTCCCTCGCTGTCGGTGTCGAAGAGGGCGGCCGGCCTTGGGGTGCCGTCGTGGAAGAGCCACAGCTCGTAGGTGGACCCCGCGTCGAGTGGCTGCAGGCCGTGGCCGACGAACACCCCCGCGTCGAGCGACGGGGAGTAGAGGAAGCGCGCCGACGTGCCCTCGGCGGTGTCGAGCAGGCGGGTCTCGGCGTCCGCGGCGGCCAGCACGGCGAGGGCCTCTTCGTCGAGCGTGACGGTCGGCGCCGCGGCCTCGAGCTCGCTGACCCGCTGGTTCAGGTGGACCGCGACGCCGGACAGCACGAGGAGGGCTGCGGCGAGCACGGCGGCGACGCTGCCGAGCAGCCCCTCCACGAGCCGCCGTCCTGTCGGACGCGCCCTTGACGCAGGGTGCGCGCGGGGCGGCAGCTGCCGCACGACGTCGACCGCCCGTAGCACGTCGCCGCGCAGGGTCGGCGGCGGCCGCTCCGCCGTCATGGCCCCGAGCACCGCTGCGGTGGCCTGGAGCTCGGCGACCTCGATGGCGCAGGCCCCGCAGACGGCGAGGTGGCCCTCGAAGAAGGTCAGGTCCCCGGGCGGCAGGGCATCCAGCGCGTAGGCGCCCGCGAGGGTGTGCACATCGGCGGTCACGGTCCGCTCCCGAGGCCCCGTCGCCCGCGGGTCATGCGGTCACCCCGAGGGAGTCGCGCAGCCGGATGAGCCCGTCGCGCAGGCGGGTCTTGACCGTGCCGAGGGGCGTGTCGAGCAGCTCGGCCACCTCCCGGTAGGTCAGGCCGCCGTAGTAGGCGAGCTCGACCGCCTGCCGCTGGAGGTCGGTGAGGTCGGCGAGGGCGTTGCGGACCTGCTGGCCTTCGAGGCGCGTCTCGACCTCCTCGGCGACGCTGTCGAACGCGCGTTGCTCGTCGCGGACGGCGACCCGCACGTCGCGGTCGCGCGACGCCTGCTCGCTGCGCACCCGGTCGACGGCGCGGCGGTGCGCCATCGTCATGACCCAGGTCTTCGCGCTGCCCTTGACCGGGTCGAAGCGGGCGGCGAGTCGCCACACCTCGAGCAGGACCTCCTGGGCGACCTCCTCCGACTGCGTGGGATCGCGCAGCACCCGGCGCACGAGCCCGTAGACCGGGCCCGACATGCGGTCGTAGAGTCCGGCGAAGGCGCGCTGGTCGCCCTGGGCCACGCGCGCGAGCAACGTCTCGAAGGACACCGTCCCAGGGCCGTCCGGCAGACCCCCGGCGTCGGCGCCGCTCGGCACCGCTCGCAGCGGGCGCGGAGGGTCGGGCTGGGTCATCAGGTGGGTCTTCCTTCAGGTCCGTCGGGGGCGCCCTGCACGCGCGCCGCGCTGTCGCGTCGCGTCGATCCTTCCCTCGTTCCTTCCCTCGTTCGGGGCATCCCACTGCCCGGATTGGACAGCAAACGCCTGCGCACCCGGTCGGTGCCGCCCGCCGGGCACCCTATGCCCCACGACCCGGTGGGGACAGCAGGAGGCCGGCGGCAGCACCGACGGCGCGCATCCACTCCGCGTGGTCGGCGGGCCTCGCGTGAGCGTTCAGGCCGCTCGGGTTCGGCAGAACCCACCACGACGCTCCTCCGTCGGTGCGCTCCTGGCGTCCCAGGCGCGCACCGGGGTCGCCGAAGGCCTGCCGGTAGGCGGTGACGCCGAGCACCGCCACCACCGCCGGGCACCAGTGCGCCACCCGCTCGGTGAGCACGCCCCCGCCGGCCCGAAGCTCCGCCACGGACAGCTCGCTCGCGCGTGCCGTCGCCCGCGCCACGAGGTTGGTGAGGCCGATGCCGAGGGCCGCGAGGCGCTCCTGGTCCTGCGGTCCGAACGGCTCGGGGACGAGGCCCGCAGTGAACAGCGCCGGCCAGAACCGGTTGCCGTGGCCGGCGAAGTGGCGCCCGAGCGCCGCCGAGCGCGTCCCGGGGTTGATGCCGACGAACAGCAGCCGCATCCCTGCCCCGGCGATGTCGGGCAGGGGGCCTACGTCCCCCGACGGACCCCGACCGGTCGTGGGCGCCAAGGACCTATGCTCCAGGGCCATGGACATCGGAGCGCACGTGCCACCCTCGGACCCGCTCGCCGAGGCTGCCGCTCGGGACGCGGACTGCGTACAGGTGTTCCTGTCCAACCCCCAGAGCTGGAAGAAGCCCCGACCCCGCGAGGACGCGGAGCGCCTGCGTGCGGCCGCCCTGCCCGTCTACGTGCACGCTCCCTACCTCGTCAACGTCGCGTCCCCCAACAACCGGATACGCATACCCTCACGCAAAATACTGCAGGACACCTGCGACGCGGCGGCGGCCATCCACGCCGCTGCGGTGATCGTGCACGGCGGCCACGTCGACGCCGGGACCGACGAGCAGGAGGGTTTCGCAAACTGGCGTAAAGCGCTCGAGCGTTTGGAGACCGACGTCCCGGTGCTCATCGAGAACACCGCGGGCGGCCAGCATGCAATGAGTAGGCACTTCGACGTCATCGGGCGACTGTGGGAACGGCTCGAGGGCCTCCAGGTCGGATTCTGTCTCGACACGTGCCACGCGCACGCCGCGGGGGAGAAGCTCGTCGACGCGGTGGAGCGGATCATCCAGATTGTCGGACGCATCGGCCTCGTCCACGCGAACGACTCGAAGGACGAGCCGGGCAGCGGCCGCGACCGCCACGAGAACTTCGGCCGGGGCCGCATCGACCCCGAGCTGATCGTCGCGGTCGTGCGGGAAGCCGGCGCACCGGTCATCTGCGAGACTCCGGGCGGCGCCGAGGCCCAGGGCGAGGACATCGCCTGGCTCCGCGACCACCTGGGCCCGTAGGCGCTACCTGCGTGGGCTGCGCTTGTAGAGCGTGGGGGCGCGGCCGGGGCCCCGGTGGTCCGGATCGGTCCCCTGCGCCCGGATGAGCCCGTTCTGCTCGGCTTCCTTCACGACACTGCGGATCGTGGCGAGTGAGCCGCCGGTGCGCTCCTGCAGGTCCTTGATCGTGAAGGTGCCGCGTGGAAACCCCGCGCGCACCGCCTCCGCGCTCACGCGGGTCCTGCGCGTGGCCGAGCGCCGCCGAGTCGCCCGGTCCCGCCCCATGCGAAAGCCCGCCTTGCGCAGGACGCGCTCAGGGACGCCCTCGGCCGCGAAGGCAGACGCACCGATGCCCTGGTCGTCTGCCCAGGCCTTCGCGTGCGTGACGAACTCGCCTTCGTAGCGCTCGATGGAGGGCTGCTGCGCGTCGTCTATCTGCTGTCGAAGCAGCAGCCGCTCCAACCGGTCGTCGCTTGCCTCGAGTCGTCTCTGCAAGTCGGCGATGTGCGCATCGTCGCGAAGGGAGGTGGGGTCCTTCAACGCGACGAGATAGTCGCGCACCGCGGATTCCGCCGTCGTCGGCATGACTGTCCTTTTGGAAAGGTCGGTAAAGGAGAAGGATTCGGAGGCTACCGACAGCATAAAGGGGCGGTGCGCACTTGGCGAGCATCCGCCGTGCCGGCCCGCAGGTGCGCTGCCGCTTCCCAACGGACACTCGCGCGCCGGCCGAGTTTGTCATACGGTGTGCGCTGTGCGCTGTGCGGTGGCCGCATGGCGGCCGGGGTTACGGTGCGACGGCGGGTGGTCCGGACGGACGGGCTGCGCGGGCAGCGGACCGGTGAGGAACGAGGAACGGAGTCCGCTGGTGCCATTTCCCGAAGACGTGGCTGAGGGCGTGCGCAGCGGGGACCCCGACGCGGTGGGACGGGTCTACGTCGCGCTCGCCGATCGCCTGCTCGGCTACCTCATGGCGCGGGTGCCCGACCGCGCGACCGCAGAGGACCTGCTGGAGATGACCTTCCTCGAGCTGCTCCTACGGGGGAGCACCATTCGCGGTGGTCCAGCGGCCATGAAGGTCTGGCTTTTCCGGGCTGCGCACTACAACGCCCTCGACCACCTGCGCAAGGTGAAGCGGCGGGCGGAGGACCTCTACGAGGACGCGCAGGCGATCGAGGTCGCCGACCACGGGCTGGGGCCCGAGGACTGCGCGGTCGCGGGGGACGTCAGCCGCCGGGTGCGCGCACTCATGGACGAGCTGTCCGACGAGCAGCGCCAGGTCCTGCTCCTGCGCTACGTCGGCGGCCTGACCGCCCCCGAGACCGGCCGGGTGCTCGGCAAGACCGACGGCGCGGTGCGCAGCCTGCAGCACCGCGGCGAGCGGGCCCTCGCCCGGCTGCTCGAACACGAAAGCGGGCGTGCCGCACCGTCTCTGGCCGACGAGGCGTCCTAGGTATGGGTCAGCCGCGTCTTCGGCTGTCCCCGTGATATCCGTATGCGACGACCCGGACCCCCCGACCACATGCGCACCCCCGAGGACGACTACGACCCGACGCTCGCCGAGCTGCTCCGGCGCGCGTACGCGCGCACGGTCGACGTCGACACGGCCGCCCGCCACCTCTGGGCCATCGACAGGGCGGCACGGTTGGCCCGGCGGGCCCGCCGGGCGACGCGGAGCCGCCGCGCGGTCGTGTCCGCGCTCACGAGCCTCATGCTCGTCGCCATGTCGGGAGCCGCGGTCGCCGCGAGCGGCGCGGCGCTGCCGGGAGACGCCCTCTACGCGGTGAAGCGGGGCACCGAGCGCGTGCATCTCGTGCTCGCGGTGCGCCCGGCCGCTGACGCCCAGGTGCATCTCGCAATCGCTCGCCGGCGCTGGGAGGAAGCGCAGCGCGCCGCCGGTTCCCGGCCCGCGGTCGTGCCCCGGCTGCTGAAGGAGACGCTCGTCGCGCTTGACGCAGCCGAGCGTGGCGGCGGAGCCGTGGCCGACGAGGCGCTCGCCCTGCGCAGCCGGGTGCGGGGCGGCAGCGGCCAGGTGGCGTTCGGCAACCGCCCGCCGCCAACGCAGCACGACGTCGGGCACCCTCCCCCGCAGGAGC
>DATLGH010000039.1 GCA_035540635.1 Egibacteraceae bacterium
ACGGCGCGCCAGCGTACCCGCCGGTGCCCGTAGCTCATCCCCGCGCCGACGAGCGCGGCGGCGACCGACTGCGTCATGGACACGGGAGCGCCGCCGTCGGCGCTCCCGTGTCCATGACGCAGTCGGTCGCCGCCGCGCTCGTCGGCGCGGGGATGAGCTACGGGCACCGGCGGGTACGCTGGCGCGCCGTGGGCCGCCTCGGCCTGGCGTGGCTGCTCACGCTGCCCGCGAGCGCCGCCCTCGCCGCGGCGGTGGCCCGAGGAGGTGCGCTGCTGTCGTGACCGACCACCAGCGGGTGCGGGAAGGCAGGCTGCGCCGCCTGTTGCGCGACCTGAGCGGCCGGGGCGACGAGATCTTCGTCACCCATCTCACCGGTCAGATCGACGCCACCCTCGAAGGGGTGCGCATCGCCCTCGGGGCCGTGGAGGGCGGGGACACCTCCACCGCGCGCGACCGCATGGGCGGGGTCGAGCACGAGGGCGACGACGAACGGGCCCAGCTCGTCGAGGAGCTCGCGCGCGCCCTCACCACGCCGATCGACCGCGAGGACCTCTTCCGGCTGTCGCGCTCGATCGACGACGTGCTCGACAACCTCCGCGACTTCACCCGCGAGCTCGACCTCTTCCGGCCCCGCGACCGCAACAGCCTCGCGCCCCTCATCGAGGCGGTCCGCGGCGGCATGGAGGCACTGCGCGTCGCCGTCGGCTACCTGGTCGAGCGCCCCGCCGACGTGGCCGACGCGAGCAAGAACGCCAAGCGCCACGGCAACGAGCTGCGCCGCCTGTACCAACACGCCCTCGCCGACCTCTACCGGGGCGAGCTGACGATCGAGACACTGAAGAACCGCGACCTGCTCCGCCGACTCGACGTCGTCGGGCTGCGCCTCGACGAGGCCGCGGACGCCCTGGCCGACGGGGTCCTGAAGCGCAGCCATTAGTGCTCCCCCGGGTATGGGGCTACCCTGACGGCACGACACCCCCTTTCGAGGAAGACTTCTCATGGCGGACCTGCCCGCTCACGACATCGCCGACCTCGGCCTCGCCGCGCGCGGCAAGGCCCGCATCGAGTGGGCCGATCGCTCGATGCCGGTTCTGGCCGCCATCCGGGAACGGTTCGCCGCGGAGCGACCCCTCGAGGGGCAGACCGTGGCGGCGTGCCTGCACGTGACGACCGAGACCGCCAACCTCGTGCGCACCCTCGCCGCAGGGGGGGCGAAGGTGACCCTCGTCGCGAGCAACCCGCTGTCCACCCAGGACGACACCGCCGCGGCGCTCGTCGCCAAGTACGGGATCGCGACCTACGCCATCCGCGGTGAGGACAACGCCTCGTACTACCGGCACATCGACACGGCGCTCGACGAGCAGCCCACGATCACCATGGACGACGGCTGCGACCTCGTGAACCGTCTCCACACCGAACGCCCCGACCAGACGGCCCGCGTCCTCGCCGGCACGGAGGAGACCACGACCGGCGTCATCCGGCTGCGGGCGATGGAGAAGGCCGGCGCGCTGCGCTACCCGATCATCGCCGTGAACGACACGCCGACGAAGCACCTTTTCGACAACCGCTTCGGCACCGGCCAGTCCACCCTCGACGGCATCATCCGGGCGACGAACGTGCTGCTCGCCGGCAAGACCGTGGTCGTCGCCGGCTACGGCTACTGCGGTCGGGGGGTGGCGAGCAGGGCTAAGGGCCACGGTGCATCCGTCGTCGTGACCGAGGTCGACCCCATCCGCGCGCTCGAGGCCGCGATGGAGGGCTACCAGGTCATGCCGATGGCCGACGCCGCCCCCGTCGGCGACGTCTTCGTCACCGTCACCGGGAACACCTCGGTCCTGCGGGCGGAGCACTTCGAGGTCATGAAGGACGGGGCGATCGTCTGCAACTCCGGGCACTTCGACGTCGAGATCGACATCCCCGCCCTCGAGAAGCTGTCCGAGGACCGGCGCGAGGTGCGCGACAACGCCGAGGAGTTCGTGCTCACCGACGGCCGGCGGATCGTGCTGCTCGCCGGAGGTCGCCTCGTCAACCTCGGCGCTGCGGAGGGTCACCCGGCCGCGGTCATGGACATGAGCTTCGCCGACCAGGCGCTCGCCGCGGAGTGGCTGGCGGCGAACGCCGCGACGCTCGAGCCGCGGGTCTACGACGTGCCGGTGGAGCTCGACGCCGACGTCGCCCGCCTGAAGCTCGCCTCGATGGGCAAGCCGATCGACACGCTCACCGAGGACCAGGTGCGCTATCTCGCGTCCTACGACGTCGGCACCTGAACCGCGTGGAGATCCTCTCGCAGCTGGAGGCGGTCCTTCGCGACCGCCTCCGGCAGCCGCCGCCCGGCTCGTACTCGGCGACGCTGCTCGCCGACCCGGAGAGGGTGGCGCGCAAGATCATGGAGGAGTCCTTCGAGCTGTGCCTGGAGCTCGGTCGCCGGGGTGCCGACGGTGCGGCGACCGACCGCCGGCGCGTGGCTGAGGAAGCCGCGGACGTGCTCTTCCACGTCCTCGCCGGAGTTGTCGGCGCGGGGGTCGGGTTGGACGATGTGCTGCGTGAGCTGGAGGCCCGGAGGCACTAGGTGGGCGACGAGCTGGTGATGATCGCCGTCCCCTCGAAGGGCAGGCTTCGGGACGCCTGCCTGGAGCTGTTGTCCAACGCCGGGTACGCGACCGGGATGCTGCACGGGGCGGGTTCGATCGCCCGGCTGAACGGCCTCGCCTTCGTCGAGATGCGACCCCGGGACGCGGCGGCCGCGCTCGGCGCGGGGCAGCTGCACGCCGCCTTCCTCGCCACAGACATCGTCGCCGAGTACGGCCTCGAGGGCCTTCCGGCGGCGCCGCTCGGGTTCTCGCGATCCGAGCTCGTGCTCGCGAGCCGGGACGACGACGGCCGCCAGAGCGTCGACGACCTCGCCGGCGCGGTCGTCGCGACGCACCTGCCGGAGGTCACGCGGCGCTTCTTCGCCGAGCGCGGCGTCGCGGTCACGGTCATGACCATGGGCGGGTCGCTCGAGGGCGCGTGCGCCGCCGGGCTCGCCGACGCGATCGTGGACCTGCGCGAGACCGGCACGAGTCTGGTGACGAACCGCCTGCGCGTGCTCGAGGTGCTGCGCCGTTGCGAGGCGCTGTTCGTCCGCCGTGACCACACCTCCCTGCTCGACGACTTCGCGTTGCGCCTCGACGCCGTGCTCGCCGCCCGCGCGCACCGCTACGTCATGCTCCACATCCCCCGCGAGCACCTTGACCGCATCCGCGAGGTGTTCCCCGGTCTCGCCGCCCCGACGGTGCTGCCACTCGCGGGGCGTGACGACCTCGTCGCGGTGCACTTCGTGGTCCGCCAGAGCCATCTGTGGGAGCGCCTGGGCGACCTCCGCGCGCTCGGCGCCACGGGCATCGTCGCCCTCCAGCCGCAGGCGCTGCTGCCCTGACGGCCCGCCCGTCGCCGCCCCGGCCCAGGGTTGCGGTTGACGGGGCACCGCATCGGTCCGGGACCCCACACCGGGGCTGTGGACGGAGCCGGGGGCCGGGGACGCGACGCTCGGTAGCCTCGGGCGATGGGCCTTGCCACGCGCGTCCTCGACCTCGTGCTGCCCGTGCGGTGCCCCGGCTGCGGGCGGCCGGCCCCGCCGCCCTGGTGCCCCGACTGCGGACGCGCCGCCGAGCGCCTGCTGCTCGCCGACTGCGGCTATGCCGCCCTCGACGAGGATGTCGTAGCCGTCGGCGTGTACGCGTACGCAGGGGTCGTCGCCGAGGCGGTCCGGGCGATGAAGGTCGGGGGAGCCTCCACCGCCGCCATCGGCCTCGGGCAGGTGCTGCGCGCGCGGGTGCGCCTGCCCGCACCGGCGGCCGACCTGGCCCTCACCTGGGTGCCCTCCACGCCCCGGCGGCTGCGCGAGCGGGGTGCGGAGATCCCCCGGCTGCTGGCCGGACCGGGGGCGAGGGGGCTGCTTCGGCGCGTCGGCGAGCGCCCCGACCAGACGGCCCTCGACGCGGCGGCGCGCCGGTCCAACCCCGCCGGGGCGTTCACCGCTGCGGGGCCGGCGCCGCCCGCGGTGGTCATCGTCGACGACGTGCGCACGACGGGGGCCACGGCGGTCGCCGCGGCCGGGGCGCTTCGGGTCGCGGGCGCCCGGCGCGTGCTCGTCGCGACGCTCGCCGTGGCAGGCCAGCAGGCCCGCGCGTCTACCCTCCCGAGCCCACGTACTCGAAGTGCATGCCGTCCGGAACGAGCCAGTCGCCGCCCCAGCTGAAACCCCAGCGGGCCATGGTCTCCACGAGCCGGGGGTCCTGCGAGGGCGGCTGCCCGTAGGCGTTGGTGGTGGCGTTGAGGTCGACGGCGATGCCCCATGCGTGGCGCGACAGGGCCGCGCCCGGTCGGATGAGGCGTGGCCCGTAGCAGCCGGCGTAGTCGCGGGCGTCGACGGTCCACGCGAGACCCGCCGCGACGAGCTCGCTCATGGCGCCATCGAGGGCCGGGAGAACCTCCCGGTGGCAGGCGACCTCGCCGAGGATCGGGACCTGCGCGGTCCGCACGTGCGCCTCCACCCATGCCGGGTCCTGGACGATCATGCGCCCCTCACGCGGCCGGAACGCGAACTCCCCGAAGCGCTCCTTCAGGGCGACCTGCGGGAGCAGCGACCCGCCGTGGCGCAGCACCTCCATCTCGCCCGGCCCGCGAACGCGGGCGGGCACGCTTCCTGCCGCGTCCCGGATCGCGTCCTCCGCGTCGCTCCGGTCACCCCCGTAGCGCAGCTTCACGAAGCGCTCCGTCCGCACGCCCGCCGCCGGGACGGGCAGGACGATCTCGGCGGAACCGACGAGCTCGTCGGCGACCACGCCGGCCACCGTGACGCGCTGCCCGGTGGCAAGCTCGAGGACGGCGCCCGGCCCGAGCCCGCGCAGCCGGGCGGAACGCTCGCCGAGCAGCGCCTGGCCCTCCTCGAGGACGAGGAAGGGCGCTCGCGCTCCCGGAGGGAGCACGCCGGCGTGCGCCCCCGGGTCGACGGCGAGGGCGTCGAGGGGGATGGTCATGCCGGCCGGTGGCTGGTCGACGGGGTTGCCGTCGGCGTCCCAGGAGGCGACGAGACCGACCGGGTCCCCGCGCACGGTGCTCGCGGCCGTGACCGCGTCGAGGTCGGCGACGCGCCCGGCGAAGCCGTCGGGCAGGCCTCCGGACGTCCAGGTGACGAGGAGGCCGGCGCCGCGGCCCGCGGACCCCGGCCCGCGATGCGCGACGGCCAGCGCGCCGAGGGCGGTGGTGAGCACGACCGCCAGCGCCAGCCCCGTGAGGCGATGGGTGTGCATGTCACCCACCCTGCCAGGGTGGGGCCCGGGTCGCTGCGGGCTTGCGTTGGGGCGCGGGGATCGTCACGATGCGCCTGATGGTTGCGCCAGCTGTGCCACGGCCCCGAGACGCCACGTTTCGGGGCCGTCGCGCGTTCGAGGGCGCCGCGCGTGGCAGGATCTTCGGGGACCGGGAGGTGCCGTTTGGACATCATCGTCAAGAGCAAGAACTGTGAGGTCACCAACCGCCTGAAGGAGGAGACGGTCTCGAAGATCGAGCACGCGACCCGGTTCTTCGACCGGCTCTCCACCGTCGAGGTCGTGCTACGCGAGGAGTCCAACCCCCGCATCGCCGAGCCGGCCGTCGTCGAGGTCACCGCCCGCACGAAGGGCCACCACATCCGCGCGGAGGGGTGCGCCGGGGACCACCGGGAAGCGGTGGACGTCGCCGTCGCCCGCTTCGCCCGCCAGCTGTCGCGCTACAAGGCGCGCATGGTCGACCGTCGCCGCGGCAAGGGGGCACAGGGGCCCCCCGCGCCCGCCTCCGGCGCCCTCCTGCCGACCGGGGAGCCCGCCGACGCCAACGGCTGGCCGCAACCGCGGATCGTGCGCACGAAGCGGTTCGCACTCCAGCCGATGCTCCCCGAGGACGCCGCGCTGCAGCTCGAGCTGCTCGGTCACGAGTTCTACGTCTTCACGAACGCCGCCACCGGCGGGTGCAACGTCGTCTACCGTCGCAAGGACGGCGATCTCGGGCTCATCGAAGAGGTGACGTGATGGCGCTCGGTAGACTGACCCGTCGGAGACGTCGAGGCGGGGAGAAGACATGACCGCAGCGGAACCCACCAAGGGCGAGGCGATCCGCGTGATCGTGGCCGACGACCACGCGGTCTTCCGCCGCGGCCTGGAGATGGTGCTCGAGTCGGAGCCGGACATCGAGGTGGTCGCCGAGGCGGGAGACGGCAAGGAGGCGACCGACCTCGCCGTCGAGCACATGCCCGATCTCGTCCTCATGGACGTGCGCATGCCCGCCCACGGCGGCATCGAGGCGACGAAGGCCATCAAGGACGCGGTCCCGCACTCGAAGATCCTCATGCTCACGATCAGCGACGAGGAGGAGGACCTCTACGACGCCATCAAGGCCGGCGCCAGCGGCTACCTGCTGAAGGAGATCTCCATCGAGGAGGTCGCCGAGGCGATCCGCAAGGTGCACGCCGGGCAGTCGCTCATCTCCCCGTCCATGGCCTCCAAGCTGCTCAGCGAGTTCGCCTCGATGGCGAAGAAGGACGAGCAGAAGCAGCAGATGCCGGCCCCGCGGCTGACGGACCGGGAGATGGAGGTGCTCGCGCTCGTCGCCCAGGGGATGAACAACCGCGACATCGCCAAGGAGCTGTTCATCTCCGAGAACACCGTCAAGAACCACGTGCGCAACATCCTCGAGAAGCTCCACCTGCACTCGCGGATGGAGGCGGTCGTGTACGCGGTCCGGGAGAAGCTCCTCGAGATCAAGTAGGGCGCCCGCCGGGGGCGGCCGACCGCGGTGTGGCATCGTGTCTAAGGAGCTTCTCATCCAGGGTTCATCGTCCTCTCGTGGAGCGGGTGCATCCTCGAGGGCGTGACGGAGAGAAGAGCGCTGGCCGGGGTGCTGCTCGTCGTGCTCGCTGCGGGCGGCTGGCTCGCGCTGTCGCTGCTCGGCGACAGGGGGCAGGACGACGTCGACCCCATCGACCTGCGCTCGACCCCGGCAGAGACCACCCCGCCGGCCGGGGAGCCCGACGAGCCGGAGGGAACCGACGGAGGGGGGGCGGGCGACGGGCCCCGGACGGACGAGGGCCCCGCTCCCGCGCCGGAGCGTGGGGACGCCTCGC
>DATLGH010000040.1 GCA_035540635.1 Egibacteraceae bacterium
CGTGCACGTCCACCTGCCCCGCATCGTCATCGGCCAGATGCCCTGGGACGACCCGCCCACCCCCGAGGAGACCAGCACCAAGATCGGACCCGCGCGCGACGACGTGCCGGCGCTGTACCGCTCCCGCCAGCCGACGACTGAGCCGTGAATGCCCCAGTGGCGTTTGGCCATGAAGCACACTTTGGGTAACCGCGCGCCGCGCGGAGCGCCGAAGCAAGCCCATATGGCGCTGGTCGGCAACGCTGCGGCGTTTCAGGGCATGTCGAAAAGGCCGTCCCAGGGACCGAACCGAACTCAAGAGTCTGAGCCACGTCCTCGAGGGAACAATCAGTGGCACCTGGCAGGCCCCTGCCTCATGATGACACGCAGGCTCGAAAGCCCTACAGGCGACCGAGGTCAGGGAACGGCGCAATGCTCATTCTCATCCTCCGTGGCGGCGCGTCAAGCCCATGGGTTGCTGACATCGCGGGACCGCGGTCGGCGTCGTGCTCGCCGCACTGTCGCTGCTTGGCCTGGGCGCCGTGCTCACCACCGCCATCTTCTACATCGTGCTCCTGGGCAGCGACTGGTTGCTGTACACCGCCCTCGGGATCACCAAGCCGACTCAGTGGAGCGCCGCCGACATGGTCCGTGAGCTCGTCCTCAAGGGCGTCTTCGCCGCCGCGGTCGGCATCGCCTTCTCACCCTCGCCGATTCTCCTGTGACCTCCCCGGACAACCGGGTGCCTCAACAGCGTCGGCGCCAAGATGCGCTCTCTCAACCCGTGCAGGTGCAAAGGGGCCTTGGCTTGCCCTCGCAGGGCGTGGTCAACCCTGGTGTATCGGCTGATTCCTTCGAACTTCTCCCCAGTACTACAGCCTTCGTAGATCCACCGGTCTCCGAGACTTGCAGCCATGGAGTGCGGGGAACTCGCAAGAGGAGGGATCGGCAAAGGATGTCAACCGACGATAGGTCCGCGGACAACTACGAGGACAAGTTCGGCATGGTGCAGGACGGCGGGTAGCGCGGAGCCCCGCGGGGGACCGGGTGGCCCCGAGCCCATGGACGGCTGGCGCCTTCTGCCGTTCGAGGTCGGCGAGGCGCAGGCGCTGCTCGCGCGCGGGGCGACGCTGCTCGACGCGCTCGCCGAAGAGCCCGTGCCGACCCTGCGCTGGTACCGCTCGGCGACTCCCGCGCTCGTACTCGGCCGAGGGCAGGGCGACGTCGCGCCGGTCACGGGCCTTCCGGCGGTGACCCGTTACTCGGGCGGGGGTGCGGTGCTGATGGACGAGGACCTCCTGTCGCTCGACGTCCTCCTGCCGGCGGGGCACCCGTGGCTGGACGGAGGGCCCGGCGCGGCGTTCACTCCGGTCGGGCAGGCGTGGGCGGCGGCGCTGCGCGGGCTTGGCGTCGCCGACGTCGCCGTCCACACCGGGGCCGCGACGGCACGGCCGCGGGGCGACGCCCGGGAACGGCTGCTCGCGGCGGTGTGCTACGCGACCCTCGGCCGGGGGGAGGTGACCGCCGGGGGCCGCAAGCTCGTCGGCCTCGCGCAGCGCCGCCGGCGCTCCGGTGCCCTCGTCCAGTGCGGCCTGCTCCTGCGCTGGCGCCCGGAGCGGCTGCTCGCCGCCCTCGGCGCCGACCCCGGCGACGTCGAGATCGCCGCCGGCGCGGTCGGGCTCGACGACCTGCTGGAGCAGGCCCCAGGCGTCGATGCGGTCATGGACGCGGTCGGATGTACCCTCCGCGCTCATGACTGAGGGACTCGTCGTCGCGAGCAACCGGGGGCCCGTGAGCTGGCAGGCCACGGACGACGGCTTCGTCGCCAAACGCGGGTTCGGCGGTCTCGTCACCGCGCTCGGCGGGGCGATGCAGACCGAGCCCGGCACGTGGGTGTCCGTCGCCCTCTCCGACACCGACCGTGAGGTCGCGGCGGCCCACCGGGGGGAGCCGTTCGAGGTCGACGCCGACGGGTCGAGGTTCCACCTGCGCCTGCTCGACGTCGGTGACCACTTCGAGGCCTACTACAACGAGGTCGCCAACCGCCTGCTCTGGTTCACCCTCCACGGGCTGTGGTCCGCCCCCTACGAGCCGAACGGTGTGGGGTGGCCGGACGACTGGGACGACGGGTATATGCCGGTGAACGCCCGCGTCGCCGAGGCCGCAGCCGACGCCGCCGAGCGCTACGACGGCTGCGGCGAGCTGCTCCTGCAGGACTACCACCTGTGCACCGCCGGCCGCTTCGTCCGCGACCGCCTGCCGCACGTCCAGCTCCTCCACTACATGCACACGCCGTGGGTCGGCCCGAACTACCTGCGCCGCCTGCCCGACCGGATCTGCGACGGGGTCATGCGCGGCATGCTCGCCGCGGACGTCGTCGCGTTCTCCTCACCCCTGTGGACGGCGGCGTTCCGGCGGTGCGCGGCGGAGCTGCTCGGCGCGGCGGTCGACGGCGACGCGGTGATTCTCGACGGGCAGCGCACGGTCGTGGCCGACTTCGTGCTCGGCGTCGACGAGGCGGACCTCTCCTCGTCGGCGGCCTCCCACGAGGTCGCCGCGGCCGGGGCGGACCTCGACGCCGAGCTCGACGGGCGGCGGATGCTGCTCCGCGTCGACCGCACCGACCTGTCGAAGAACGTCCTTCGCGGCCTGCGCGCCTACGAGCTGCTCCTCGCGCGCCACCCCGAGCACCGCGGCCGGGTCTGGCACTACGCGCACCTCAACCCCTCCCGGCAGGACGTCGACGAGTACCGCGACTACCTCTTCGCGTGCCGGGAGGTGGCCGGCCGCATCACCGAGCGGTTCGGCGACGACGCCCTTACCGTTTTCGTCGGTGACGACTACCCCCGGGCGGTGGCCGCCCTCCAGCGCTACGACGTGCTGCTCGCGAACCCCGTCATCGACGGCACGAACCTCGTCGCGAAGGAGGGCCCGGTGCTCAACGAGCGGGAGGGTGTCCTCGTCCTGTCCCGCAACGCGGGCGCGACGTCCGTCCTCGCCGACGGGGCGCTCCTCGTGAACCCCTACGACGTCGAGGGGCAGGCCGACGCCCTGCACGCGGCGCTGACCATGGACCGTGCTGAACGCTCGAGGCGGGCGGCAAGCCTCCAGGCCGCCGCCCGCCTCGGCGCGCCCGAGGAGTGGCTGGACGCCCAGCGCCACGCCCTGCGCGCGGCGGGGGCCCGCCGGCGCTGACAGCCGTCCCGCCCGTGGGGGGCGCGCGCTCACCGGCTGCCGGCGAGACGAGCGAGCAGCGGGATGGCGGCGATCTTCTCGTCGGTGAGGTCGTCCCACGCGATCCCCGAGGGCCGGGGATGCGCCCGGTCACACACGATCACCTCGTCGGGGGTGACGACGAGGTCGACGGGCACGTCGTGCCCGCCCATCGGTATGCGGCCACGTTCGAGGACCTGCAGGGGATGGACGGTGGTGACGACGAGCGTGCGCTCGCCGATCAGTCCGGCTGCCGACGCGAGCGCGAACTCGAGGTCGGAGAAGCCGCCACCCTTGCCGAGGCGGCCGCCCTGCCGGTCCACCGCCACGCAGCCGGTCACGACGAGGTCGACGGGCTCGAGCTCCTCCACCGGCGCGGTGCGCCCCTGCGCCGAGGCGCCCTTGATGGACGACGCCTTGCGGGGACTCGTGTCGATGCGCTCCGGATCGAGGAGGAAGAACGGCTCCTCGCCGGCGAGGCGGGGCACGGCCATGTAGACGACGATCCCGTCGGCCAGCGCCCGTTGCCGGACCGGCCACTGGGGGCTGTCGGGGTTGGCCTTGAGGGCCCGGGCCTGCTTCCACCGCTCGACGTCGCGCAGCCGCTCGGCAGCCGCCTCCGCGCCGGTGAAGTTGGGGATGCGGCCGGCGGCCCCGGGGAAGCGGGCCACCCCCGCGTCGCCGAGCGCCGCCCACACCTCCTCGCGCAGGAACCGCTTCGCGTCGAGCAGGGTGGCGTCGCCCCCCGCGTCGGCGCTGTGGTCCCTCATCCCGACGCGCCGGCGGACCAGTCGAGTCCGAGCGGGCGCCCGTCGCGCCCCCGCGCGGTGGCGACGATTTCCGCGACGATCGACAGGCCGATCTCCGCGGGGGTGCGGCTGCCGATGTCGAGCCCGCACGGGCAGCGCAGGCGGGCGAGATTGGCCGGCGGGACACCGCCGTCACGCATCCGGCGGATGACCTCGGGTGCGTGCCGGCGACTGCCGAGCATCCCGACGAAGAAGGCGTCGCTTGCGAGGGCGACGCGCAGGACCGCATCCACCCAGGAGGCGTCGTGGTCGCTCACCACGACCGCGTCGGTCGCACCCGGGGGCGCGGCGAGCAGGAAGCGCTCGGGGTCGTCGGCGTGGACCTCCACGCCCCCGCGGACGGCCGTGTCACCGCCGGGGGCGACGAGCACGGCGCGCCGGCCGACCGCGCGGGCGAGCTCGGCGACCGACCGCGCGACCGGATTCGCACCGATGACGAGGACCGCCGGCTCGGGGCGCTGCGGTTCGGCGAACAGCTCGATCGCCCGCTCGCGGCTGTGCGAGGGGAAGTCCAGGCGCCGCCGCAGCGGTCGCTCCTGCCCGATGGCCTCGCCGGCGAGCTCCACACCCGCGGTGTCGAACTCCGAGCAGCCGAGGGTCCCCGCAACGATGCCCTCGGGGCCGACGACGAGCTTGGCACCCGACCGGGTGGGCGCGTCCCCCTCGACGGCGAGCACCGTTACGAGCACGACCGGCTCGCCCCGGGCGCGAGCCCTGCTCAGCGCGTCGAACACGTCCATGAACGCGGCATGCTAGCGGTGCGGTCCGCGCGACGGGCCGCACCGTTGCGCCGAGTTTCGACGTCTCTGCCCTAAGGGCCGCCCGCTGTGGCCTGCCCTCGAGAAGAACCGGAGCCCTCCGTGCGCCCTCGTCTCACCCTCCTTCTCCTGCTCGCGACGGGTGCCGCGTTGCTGCCCCCGCTCGCGGGGGCGCCGGCAGGGGCGGTCATCTCCGGCGAGGTCAGCGCCGCGTCGACCACGGTCGGCGAGCACCGGTGGCCGGTTTTCCCAGGGCTCGAGCGCCGGCAGCTTTCGCTGCGCCTCGACGACGGCAACCCCGCCGTGGCGAACGTGCTGACGTTCAACGCCGCCGACCCGGCACTGGAGCTGCGGCCGATGCTCGGGCGGTCCACCGTGCAGGGCCTCGAGACGGTGCACGGGATGGGCCAGCGTCTGCTGCCCCACGGCGGCGTGGCGGGCGTGAACGGCGGCTTCTGGCTGAACAACCCCGTCGGGGACCCCAACGGCTACTACGCCGAGGACCAGCTGCTCGTGTCGGAGGCGCAGACGCAGGGGGCGGGGCCGCGCGGCACGGTCGCGACGGTGCCGGGTGGCCTGCTCATGGACCGCCTGCAGACCGGGATGGACATCGCCGTCGGGGGCAGCACCCCCGTCCGGCTGAACGGCGTGAACCGCTACCACTCCGCGAGCCCGCCCTACCCGGACGGCAACCATGCGAGCTTCGTCTACACCCCCGCGTTCGGCGCGACCGTCGCCGTGCGCGCGGTCCGGGTGGGCGGCGCCCCCCTGCCGGTCCGCGCCCTCACCGTCGACGGCCTGCGACCCCCGGCCAGCGGCGTGGGCGAGGGCGTCGTGCGCTCCGTGCTCGCCGGCGAGGGCGACGTGGCCGTACCCCCCGGCGGGGCGGTGGTCGTCGCCCAGGGCGACCACGCCACCCACTTCGCCGGCGCGGGCCCCGGGGCCACTGCCACCGTCCGGGTCGGTCTGCAGCCGGCCGTGACCGACCCGGCGGCGTGGACGCAGCTGCGCCACGGTCTCGCCGCGGGACCGCTCATCGTGCAGAACGGCGAGCGGACCGACCCGGCGACGTGGGAGGGCGAGGGGTTCGCGGCGGGCACGCACTCGAACGTGCGCCATCCACGCTCGGCGATCGGCCGCACCGCCGACGGTCAGGTTCTCCTCGTCACCGTGGACGGCCGCCAGCCCGGCTACTCGTCGGGGATGACGATGCACGAGCTGTCACACCTGCTGCGCCGGCTCGGTGCGGTGGACGGTCTCGCGCTCGACGGCGGCGGCTCCACGCAGATGGTCACCGACGGCCAGCTGCTCAACCGTCCGTGCTGTGACGCCGCGCTGCGCCCGGTGGCCACCGGGCTGTTTGTCCACCACTCCTACGACTTCGCAGCCTCCGAGCGGCTCGCCGGTGCGAGCCGCGCCGGCACGGCCGCCGCCGCCGCGCGCGCCTCCCACCCCCAGGGCGCGCAGGAGGTGGTGCTGGCCACCCAGCAGACGTTCGCCGACGCGCTCGCGGGCGGGCCCCTTGCGTTCCAGCGCGATGCGCCGCTGCTGCTCACCGGTCGTGACGGGCTCCCGCCCGAGACCGCTGCCGCGCTCGAGGAGCTGCGGCCACGGCGGATCACGTTGCTCGGTGGCACGAACGCGATCAGCGCCCAGCTCCAGGCGGCGCTGAGCGCGCGGTACGAGGTCCAGCGCATCGCCGGCACCGACCGGTTCGGTACCGCCGTGGCCGTCGCCCGCCACCTCGGGGCCGCGCACCCGCGAATGTTCCTCGTGGTCGGCAACGCCTTCCCCGACGCCCTGTCGGTGTCGGCCCCCGCCGGGATGCTGCGCATGCCGATCCTGCTGACGGGCACGAACAGCCTGCCCGAGTCCACGCGCCGGGTGCTCCGTGAATCCGGCACGCTCGAGGTCGTGGTGGCCGGCGGCAACGCGGCGGTCAGCGAGGAGGTCGCGAACGAGCTCCGCCGCCAGGGCCACCTCGTCACCCGCCTCGCGGGCCCGTCGCGCTACGCGACGGCTCGCAAGGTCAACACGTGGGCGCGACCGCAGATCCTCGACGCGGACCAGCGAGGGCTCGTCGTCGCCCTCGGCGAGCGCTTCCCCGACGCGCTCGCCGGCGGCCCGCTCGCGGCGCAGCGCCGCCAGCTGCTCATGATCGTGCCGGGCGTCGACGTGAACCGCGACCCCGACGTCGGCGCCTACCTCGCGGAGCGCGACACGCTCGGGCTCGCACGCGTCACGCTGCTCGGGGGGCATGCCGCGCTCACGTCGTACCAGCACTGGCAGCTCGACCAGCTCGCCCGGTGAACCCCGCGCGTGGGGGATGCCTCGAGGGTGCCGGCGGGTTAGCGTAGGCGCGGGCAACGGACGAAAGGACCCCGCGTGAGCGACACGACCCAGGCGACGGCAGCCTCCGGCGACCCGGTGGAGGTCGACCTGCTCATCGTCGGCGCGGGCCCGGCAGGCTTGTACGGCGCGTACTACGCCGGCTTCCGGGGCCTCACGACGGCCATCGTGGACTCCCTTCCCGAGCCCGGCGGGCAGGTGGCCGCGATGTACCCCGAGAAGCTCATCTACGACGTCGGCGGCTTCCCCGCCATCAAGGGGCAGGACCTCGTCGACAACTGCGTCGAGCAGGCCAACCAGTTCGACCCCGTCTACCTGCTCGGCCACCGCGCCGAGGAGCTCGAACGCCACGACGACGACACGATGACGGTGACCAGCCACAAGGGGCGGAGGGTGCACTGCAGGGCCGTCGTCGTCACCGGCGGCATCGGGACGTTCAGCCCGAAGACGCTTCCCGCGGCGGAGGGCTTCGAGGGTGAGGGCCTCGTCTACTTCGTGCCGAAGCTCGACGCGATGGAGGGCAAGGACGTGCTCATCGTCGGAGGTGGCGACAGCGCGTTCGACTGGGCGCTCAACCTCCAGGGCATCGCCTCGAGCATCACGCTCGTGCACCGGCGCGACCGCTTCCGCGCCCACAAGCACACCGTCCAGCAGGTGATGAACTCCGACGCGCGGGTGCTGACCTTCTGGGAGGTCGCCCAGATCCACGGGCAGGACAGGGTCGAGGCGGTCGAGATCTTCAACAACGAGACCGACGAGCGGGAGACCCTCAAAGTTCAGGCAATTATCGCCGCCCTCGGCTTCAAAGCCGACATCGGGCCGCTCAAGCGCTGGGGACTCGAGACGGACAAGCGCTCGCTGCACGTCGACACGACCATGGCCACGAACCTGCCGCGGATCTTCGCCGCCGGTGACATCACCGAGTACCCCGGCAAGGTGAAGCTCATCTCGGTGGGGTTCGGCGAGGCCGCGACCGCGGTCAACAACGCCGCCATCGCGATCGATCCCGACGCGAAGCTGTTCCCCGGCCACTCGTCGAACATGTAGGCCCGCGGCGCGCCACGGGGCAGGTCAGGTGCTCAGTGCTCGATGCGGCGCGACGGGCGGCCAGGCCGGCGGGAGCGCGCCTGGCGCTGGAGCACCCGGGCGGACCGCACGGGGTCGAGCCAGCTCACCTCGGTGCCGAGCAGCCCGGCGAGCTCGGCTGGCTCGAGGACGTCACCGTAGCTCGGCGACCGCCACACCTGGGCGCACCGGGCGCAACGGGGAGCCACGAGCACTCCTCTCGTGTCGACGGGCGCCGGCGCGGTCACGAGGAGCGGACCGGTGACGGGGCGCAGGCAGGCGGCGCAGCCGTGGAGGAAGCGCACGCCGAGCACCCGCTGACCGCCCGCACGCCATCCCCGCTCGTGGCGGATCACCCGGCCGAAGAGCTCGACGTCGAGCAGGGCGGCCTCCGGCAGCATCCACGCGAGCGGGTCCCCCGTGCTGCCGTAGAAGCCGCACGTTCCCCGGGGATGGGGCGCAGCGTGGTTGCCGTCGACCGGGCAGCGCTCCCGGAAGCACCGGGCCCTGTCGTGCGCGCGGTAGGGCGCCCCCACGCTCAGGCCCGCGAAGCGCCCGGAACGCCGGTCCGCCGCGAGCAGGACCCACCCGGCCTTGAGAACGCGGATCGGGTCTCGCTCGACGCGCGCCGCCGACGTCAACGGCGGGGCGTGCTCGGCTGCGGGTCCTCTGCCGGCACGTAGTCGGGCACGTGAGCGGGTTCGGGAACGTCGATCTCTTCCAGGGGTCGACCGATGCCGGCCATCGGAGAGCTCCTCGGGGGGTATGGCGCCTCGCCTGGCGCTGACGGGCTTTGGGTTCCTCCCATTCCCCGTCGGCCGGCGCTTCACTCCCCTTGAGCGTCCTCGGCCTTGACCGCGTGGAACTGGATGTTGGTGATCGCCACCCGGTCGTCCTCGGTTGAGGGGTACACGCTCATGATGCGGACCTGCACCTGGCGGACCACCCCCGGTTTGACGGCTCTGCGCTGGAAGCCGTCGTTGTTGTCGAGCGTGAACTCGGCGGTTGCGCCGTTGTCGAACACGAGATGGACGTCCTTCGGCCGCGCGTGGCGGCTGAACGCGTCGCCGGGCGCGCCCGGCAGGAACCCGACCTGGCGCAGGTCGACCGCAGGATCGAACGGCACGGTGAGAACGTGTCCCGGACCGGTGTCGTTCGCGAGCCAGTAGTTCGTGGGATCCCTGTTCGTCGCGTTCGCTGCGGGATGCAGCGGATCCTCCGACGAGGCGCTCGGCGGGAGTGGCGTGACGAGCACGAGCTCCGGCGCGAAGCGGTTGCGCAGCGACTGGTACAGCTCCTGACCGCGCTCGAGGACGCTCAAGCGCGCCGGACCGACGGCGGCGACGACCCCCAGGAGCGCCGCGATGGCGATGAGGCGCCGCGACCACCGCCGGAACGCCGTCCGTCCCCGACGCGCCTGGCCGACCGCGCCTTTCACGCCCTGCCCGCGACGACCGGGCCGTTCGCCCGCCGCCACCTTCTTCTCCCGCCTACGGAACACCCGTCGCCAGAACGGCACCTTCGCGACCTTCGCTTCCTCAAGGGAGGCGGCGCACCGCCGGCAGAACCGACGTTCGGGCTTGTTCGGCTCACCGCACTGACCGCAGACGAGGTCGCCCGGTTCGATGACGCGGCTGGGAGCGGTCTTCTTCGTCGGGGGGCGGGGCCGGGGCGGGGCCGGCTGCTGGGCGGTCGGTTGCCGGGCGGCGATCGTGTCGGCGTCCTCGGCGACGGGCACGGGGTCCGCAGACTGGACCGGCTGGGCGCGCGTCCTGCGCGGCCTGACCGGCGGCGCGGCCACCGGTGCGGGCGGGGTGGCGGCCTCGGGAGGCGGTTTCGCAACCATCGCGGCGGCCCGACGTGCCCGCTCCTCGGCCTCCGCAGCCGCCCGCCTTACCGCCTCCTCGGCAGCCCGCCGCTCCTCCTCGGCCCGCTTGCGCTCCTCCGCGGCCGCGTGCGCCCGCTCGGCGGCCTCGCGTTCGCGCTCGGCGGCGGCCGCCGCCGCACGTTCCTCCTCCACCCGGCGCCGCGCCTGCTCCTCCTCCCGCCGCCGGCGTTCCTCGGCCTCCGCGGCCGCCCGGCGCTCGTCCTCCTCGCGCCGGGCCGCCTCGGCCGCCGCGCGTTCGTCGGCGCTGCGCTGCGCGGCGGCGGCTTCCTCCGCCTCGGCCGCCGCACGTCGCTCCGCCTCCTCGGCCGCGCGCCGTTCCTCCTCGGCCCGCCAGCGCTCCTCCGCGGCCTGGCGCTCCTGCTCCGCCTGCTCCTTGCGCTGCCGCTCCGCCTCCTCCAGACGCGCCCGCTCGGCCGCAGCCTCCCGCTCGCGCTCCGCGGCGAGGCGCTCCCGTTCGAGCGCGGCGGCCTCGCGCTGCTCGGCGGCGGCCCGTTCGATCTCCGCGGCCTCCGCGCGCTCGCGTTCATCGGCTGCGGCCTGCTCCGGGTCGACCTGCGTGCCCTCGCCCGGGGCGGTCAGGAGCGCACCCTCGGCGTCCGCGTCCCCCTCGCCGATCACCATCGACTTGACCCGCTCGACGAGGCCGGGGCGCGCGACCTCCTCGGGTTCGTGCTCCACCTCCTCCACGGCGACCTCTTCGTCGACGTGGATGCCGACGTGGGGCAGGTACCCCGGGCATCCCCCGCAGAACTCGTCGTCGTCGTCGTTCTGGTAGCCGCACTGCTGACAGACGATCATCCGCCCACCTCCACGTCGACCACGACGTGCGCCGGCACGGCGCCCGCCACGAGCGCTTCCAGCCGCTTCCTCGAGACGCTGCCCTCGGGAACGCGTACCCGCAGCCGTGGCTCCGCCCGTCCCGGCGGCTCACCGCCAGGCACCGGTGACCACGCCGCCCCGCCGCTGTCATCGACCTCGGGCTCGGCACCCGTGATGATCCGCACGACCTCGCGCAGCCCCGCGACGGTCCCCCGGGAGCCGTAGAGCGCGACCATCCGCGCGACGAGGTCGCGCTGGCGTTCCTCGGGCCAGTTCTCGTCGAGCGCGACGCCGACCCACTGGGCGAGCCACAGAAGGAAGTCGGGCGGTGCGACCTGCGCGTCGAAGTACGCGTCGAGGCAGTCGAGTGTCGTGAACAACGGCGCGAGCACGCCGTCGAACCCGGCGACGAATTGCTGGACGAACTCGTTCTCCTGGTACAGCGCGGGGAGGGCGAGGCCGACGGGGTGAGGCGACTCCAGACCCTCGACGGTGCCGCGCACGTCAGGACTCCTCCACGAGCACGGAGTGCTCGAAGGAGAACACGAGCGTCGACCCCGAGACCTCCAGACGCTGGGTGGACCTGCCCCGCTCGCCGGTGACCGCATCGGCTGCGAAGAGCGAGGCGTCCTCGACGAAGTCGATGCCAGGCAGCCGCTGGAGCACCGAGTACACCTCGCCGACGTGGATCGGTCGCCCGAACGGCCAGCCGTTGCCGTCGGGGCCGCCGGTGAGGGCGTTGAAGTGGCGGTAGAGGGCCTCGAGCGCCGCGGTCTGCAGGCGTGTCGGGCTCACCCGGGGCTTGGCCCGCAGGCGGGCGACGACGGTGATGCCCTGGTACACCGGCGGCTCGACGAGGATGCGCGCGCCGATCATCCGCCGGTCGTCGAGGAAGGTGGCGATCCGCTCGAGGGTCTCGTCGTTCGGCAGCAGCTGCTCGAACCGCAACCGTCCCGCCTCGTCGTCGGCGGACGGGACGACGAGGATGCGCACGAGCCCCGACTCCGTCCCGTCGACGCCCGCCGGGACGCACTTCACGCGGGCCACCTCCGGCGCCGCCTCACGGGCGAGCTGCTCGTAGTCCTCGACGGTCACCGCCCGGCTGCGCGTGCGCATGAAGATCGGTCCCCGCAGCTTCGCGTTCTCGAGCGTCTCGCCGTCCACCCCGCCGGTGGCCGACGCGCGGTTGACCACCCGGTCGACGTAGGGGATCGTCTCGCGCAGCAGGGTGATCTTCTTCGCGGCGACGTTGCCGCGACGCCCGCCCCCGGTCCAGTAGCCCCGCAGCCGCAGGGGGGCGCCCTTGGGCGGCACGGCCCCGTACTGGGTGAGCGTCCCGTCAGGCTGGCGCACCGCCGGCCCGAAGATCACCTCGCCGGCGACCGCGTCGAGCATGAAGTGGCGGTCCGTCGAGCCGCTCTGGGAGAAGTCGTCGACCGGCGTCCACTCGTCCCACCCGTCGCCTCCGGCTACCTCGAGCAGGAGCGGCTCGTCGCCGGGGACGACCGGGCGCTGCTCGACGGGGAAGCGCTGACCGGCCACCCCCTCGGACAGCCCGAGGATCTCCTCGCCGACGAGCTCGGCGTGCACGGCCCCGGTCGTCCCTCCGATCGTCGCGGCGGTGAGCGAGCTGATGCGCGGTGACTGCCGGTAGAACGGCTGGTCCTCGAAGGGCTCGACGACACGGCACCGCAGCCACCCTGCCCGCTCCCGGGAGATCACCGACACTGCGTGGTCGCGGGGCAGGTGGACGATGACGTCGCCGGCGGTGTTGAGTCCTCCCGTGCCGTCGTGGTCGACGGTGCAGCGCACCCACCCCTCGCCGTTCCACGCCTCCCACACGAGCGGCGGGCGGCGGGGATCGACCCCGACGCCTTCGATCTCGCACGCGAACTGCAGGAGCACCGCGCAGCCGGGGACGGCGTTCGACAGGCCGATGAGCAGGCTGTCGCCCGGCTTCGGCTCGGTGTCGAAACAGTAGAACGGCTCGACGGCAGCGAGGCTCTCCGTGTGGTCGCGCACATGGTCCGCGTCGATGCTCGACGCGCAGCGCTCGAGGTGGCACGGCAGGATGGCGCGCTCCTCGCAGACCGTGAACACGACCGCGTCCTCTGCTCCCGTGCGGGGCGTCGCGACCTGCGTGCCGACGGGGATGAGGATCGTCCCCGCCTGGGGCGCGGACAGCCAGAAGGTGACATCGGCCGATGCTGCCGTCGGAGGGAACAGCCGCACGCCGATGAGCTCGAGGAACTTCACGTAGTTGCGCTCGGGCACGCGGTTGAGGCGGTAGATGAGCTGGTCGACCATGAACGCGAACGTCTCGATGAGCGTCACGCCGGGGTCCGACACATTGTGGTCGGTCCAGTCCTTGCAGCGCTGCTGGACGAGGCGCTTGGCGTCGTCGACGAGGTCCTGGAAACGCCGGTCGTCGAGGTGGGGGGCTGGCAGCGACACGACTACTCCTCGGGAATGACGTAGAAGGGGAAAACGAGGTTGCGGGGGTCGTTTGTGCCCTTGATGACGTAGGTGATGTCGATGTAGAGCGTCGAGGGATCGGCGTCGTCGAGGCTCACGGTGACGTCGTGGACGTCGATGCGGGGCTCCCAGCGCTGCAGCGAGGCGCGTACCTCGTAGGAGATGCGCCCCGCGGTGGTTGCGTCCGCGGGCGCGAACACGTAGTCGTGGATGGCGCAGCCGAACTCGGGGCGCATCGGCCGCTCGCCGTAGGCGGTGCCGATGATGAGGCGCATCGCCTCCTCGATCTCCCGCTCCCGCGCGGACAGTTCGATGCTGCCGCTGGACCCGACCCGCACGGGGAAGGCCCAGCCCTGGCCGATGAACGCCTCGCTCATACGCTCACCCCCCGATGACGACGGTCACCGCCGTCGCGACGACCTGCCCGGGCAGGCCCATGCACATCGTCGCCATGTCACCCATGCGCACCGCCGGCTTGTTCTCGATGAGCACGGTCGCGCTGCCCATCGTGACGGTGCCCTTCTGCATGACCGGCGCCATGAAGGGGTCCGACGGGTGCAGCCCGACGTGCGGAGGGGTGTTGAGCCCGTTTGCCCCGACGACGACCGCCGGCTTGCCGGCGATGAGCGTCTTCGTCGCGCACTGCAGGGTGATGGGCGCGGAGAACGGCAGCGGAGGGGCGGGCACGGGGTTGCCGGAAGGCGGCCCGGGCACCTGATGGCCCACGCACACCCCGACGATCCTGTCGCCGAGCACCGCGGCCGGTCCGGTCGGCATCTCCAGTCCCCCTTCAGTTCAGCTTGATCGGGTTGCCCGACATCGTGAGCGGGCCGGTGGCCTTCACGTTCACGACCGCGCCCTCTAGCGCGAGGTTGCCGGTGGCCTTGACCTTGACGTTGCCGACCGCCTCGATGGTGACGTTCGCATTGCTCGCCACCTTGATGTCGCCCGTCGCGTCCATGGTCATCTTGCCGCCAGCCTTCGCGGTGACCTCGATGTCGCCCTCGCTCGTCACGGTGATCTTGCGGTCCGCCGCCTTCAGGGCGAGCTCCTGCCTGCCGTCACCGGTGACGACCGTGACGCCCTCCTTTCCCGCCTCGTCGATCAGCGCGACGGTCTGGTGCGTGCGCGACGCGACCGTGCGGTGGTTGACGCTGCCGTCGCCGGCGACGACGGTTGCTCCGGGCCCCAGGTGTGGCCTGTCCCGGCCGTTGTAGACACCACCGAGCACGTACGGGCGGCGCAGGTCGCCGTGGTCGAACGCGACGAGTACCTCGTCGTTGACCTCGGGCACGACGACGCTGCCTCGCTCGGCGCCGGCGCCCAGCTGCACGAGCCGAGCCCAGTCCGACTCGTAGTCGTCGGCGAGCCAGGGGAACTTCAGCTTGACCCGCAGCAGGTCGTCGGGGTCCTTGTTGTTCGTCACGATGGCCACGACCACGCCTTGGATCGGTGGGGCGCCGATCGGCAGCCCTCCGTTCGCGAGGCCGTACAGCGTGCCGTCGCGCAGGCCGCTGACCGTGAACGCCGTCGTGTACCCCTCGACATGGTGGTACGTGTGGCGGGCGCTCGTGAGGACGTAGCGCCCGTCGAAGGGCTTGCCGACGAGCCCCACGCTGATCGCCGTACCGGCCGCGAGCCTCGGGTTGCCGCGTGCGACCCCGTCGAACTCGGCCGACGCGGACGCGATCTCGTCGACGAGGCTCTTCGCGGCCGCGTCAGCGCCGTTCTGAAGGTGGTCGGGGATGTCGACCTGCGCCAGCGTGGCGCCGCCGAAGAGGCCGGCCAGCCGCTGCGGAGCGATGTCGCTGTCCAGCTGCGCGCTCGTCGGGCCGGCGGCGCTGGCGGTGGCCACCACCGCCCCCTTCGTTATGGGATCCCAGCTCCGCACGACGACCTCGCTGACCTGCTCCACCGCGCTCGCCACACCGCGAAAGCGCAGCAGCTCGTCGCCGAGGGCGAGCTGCAGGGGCCCGCTCGACCGCAGGTTGCCCACGGCCGGCGCGGTCCCCGCCTCCGTGGGCTTGGCGAACACGAACCGGTCTTCCCGCATGCCGGCGAAGAACCCGACCTCCTTCGCGAGCCCCTGGACGAACTCCCAGTCGCTCACGTTGTTCTGCGACACCAGGGGATGCGTGGTGAGCCCCGCCGACTCGATGGTCCCCGCCGTCACCCCGGCCTCGCCGAGCACCCTGCGGACGACGTCGGCGTACGTCTGGTTGATGAACGTGCGCACCTTGCGCCCCCGCTGCAGCCGGTGCCCCAGGTCGTAGCCGCGCAGGACGGTGTAGGTGCCCGTCCCGTCGTGCTCCGCCTCGACCGCGGTGACCTCTCCGACGACGAGGGGCTCGGGTGCGTTCGTCACGAGGACACCGATTTCGATCTTGTCACCGATCGCGAACCCCTGAGGGCCGTCGAGCAGTACGCGCATCTCGTCGAGGAAGGTGAGGATGAACACATCGGGCAGCGTGAGACTCTGCTCGACGACGACCGACTCGAGCATCTGCAGGACGTCGGCGCTGACCGGCGTGCCTCGCCGCTTGATGGAGAAGAAGACGTCGTCGAGCATCCCGGTTGCCTACCTGTGTGCGCCGGCTTCGGCGGCGGGGGGAATGAGCAGGCTGGTCCCCGGGAGCAGCCGCATCGGGTCGTCGATGTCGTTCGCCTCGGCGAGAGCGCGCCACAGCGCCGCGTCGGCGTACTCCCGGTAGGCCACGGAGGCGAGCGTGTCGCCGGTCGACACGGTGTAGATCCTGTGCGCCTCGAGCGTCCCGGAGGTCGGGTTCTGGCGGGGTCGCGCCTCGGGCACCTCGGTGAGCTTGAGGCTGCACTCCGCGCGGATCGGCGCGCCGTTCGGACGGAAGAGCGTGTACTTCGCGGTGACGGAGGTGATGTAGGCCGTGAAGCTGAAGAACGTGCCCCATGCGAACACGACGTAGGGGGGGCGGGGCTGGTTGTTGTCGATGCTCTGCGCGCTCGGGGTGCAGCAGTCGAACAACTTCTCGACGTCGGACTGCACGTTGTTGCCGGTCTCGCTCTCGTCGAGCAGGATCGCCAGCTCGAGCGTGCGGGCACCGGTGCCCTCGAACTGCGGTGGGGGCGCCTCCTCGGCGCGCTTCTGGGGATCCGACTTCCAGGTGGCGCTCTTCGAGATCGAGTACTGCTCGGGGTTGAAGCGGAACTCGATGAGCCGCGTCCCGGCGCCGGACCCGGCGGCGCCCGTGGCGGACCCCGCGGCGGTTTCCTTAAGCGACAGGTACGCCTTCTCCGGCTTCGTGCGGCTGTCCTGCATGAAGGTCATGGTGCTCCCACCCTCCTGGGGTTCGGCGTGCTCACGCGGGGCTCGAGGTCGGCGGCATGAGGAAGCCGTGGTGCGCGAGCTCGAGCGTCTCGGTCGCGACCTTCGGACCCTCGACGTTCAGCGACGGGCCGCTCCACTTGTACGGGAAGGCGTCGAAAAGCACCCAGGTGGCGATGCTGTCGCCTTTCTGGTTCATCGCCCTGATCTCCACCTGGGTGCGCTTCACCTCCGTGGCCATCCCGGCGATCCACGCGGCGACCTTCACGGAGTCCGCGTTGACGGGGCGGGTGAGCTTGATGCGCGAGTACTTGATCCGCCCCGGCAGCTGGTGGACGAAGAAGGGGTTGCCGCCCTCCTTTACCTCCTGGATCTCGACCTCCATGCCAAGCCCGTCGCAGCTCGCGAATGAGCCGATGTCCTGGCCGTCGATGCGCACGCCGAAGCAGACGGTGACGGCCGGGTCCGCGATCGCCGCCGCGCCGCTGGGGGCCGTTGCGGTCGCCGTCGCGCTCGGTGCGTTCATGTCACTGTGTCCTAGCGTCGGATGTCGGTGAGGTGGCCCACACGGTCCCGGTCGAGGCGCAGCTCGCGCTTCATGCGGTGCACGAGCCGGTCCCCGAGGCGGCGGGTGAGCTCGTCGAGGTCGAGCGCGTCGATCACCGAGGTCTCCTCCGCCTCCTCCGACGGGCCGGCCGGTCCGGACGCGCCTGCGGGCGGCGTGTCCACCACCCCGCCGGTGGACCTGCCGCTCGGCGAGGCCACGGAGGTTGCGACCTCGCCGACCGCCGTGACGCGCTGCACGCTCACCTCGCCACCCTCCTGCCCCGCGTCACGACCGCCCCCGTGGGGGACCGCCAGGGCGAGCAGGGCGCCGTGCCCGTTCCCGCTGGGGTGATGGCCGTTCCCCGCCGCCGAGCCGTTCTCCGCCGCCGCCGATCCCTTCGGGCCGGTGAGGGAGCGCAGCGGGGCGAGAAGGTGCCCGTTCGCGGGCGCCGTCCGCTGGACGGCGAGAGCGGCGACACCCGGCGCGTCCGCTGCCAGGTCGCTGCTTCGCTGGAGGCCGGGTGCGGCGAGACCCGGGCTCCCGAACCCTGCCGGCGGCAGGCCCGCCGGCGGCGCGGACCACAACGGGGGGAGACTGCGCGGCGCCTGCGCCGCCACGAGGCTGGAGGGGACACGCGGGTCGACGGCGCTTCCCTTCGGCGCCTGCGGGGACGGACTCGCCGGTAACGGTCCGGACGCAAGCCGCCGCGAGAAGGCACCGGGGCCTGCGGCGGCTGCGGCGCCGGGACGCACCCCACGGTCGACGGCGCGCTGCAGCGGCAGGCCGCCGAGCAACGGTCCGAGCACGGGTGCGGCGAGCGGCGATGGTGGGCTCGCCCGGTTTCCGGCGAAGCCTGCGGTTGCCTCCGGGAGCGCCGGAGCGGCCAGGACGCTGTCACCGAGCAGCGGGGCCCCAGGCTGTGCGGTCGCTTCGGCGCTGCGCTGCACGACACCGGCCCGCTGCTCCGTCCCGGAGGTTTCCGGGCCTACGGGCTCGGCCCGCGCGAGGTCAGGCGGGGCGGGCGCGGGCAGTGCGAAGTCAAGCGGGGCAGGCGCGGGCAGTGCCAGGTCAAGCGGCGCATCCGCGCCCGGACCGACCTCCGGTGAGCCGCCACTGTCGGCGGTGTCGCTGGGCGGCCCCAGCGGTCGGTCCCCGAGCAGGCCGGCATGACCGACCTCCTCGAGGTTCGGCGGGAGGTCCGGCCGGTCGGTGGACGACGCGGCCACGGAAGGCGGGGCAGCGCCCTCGCTCGGCGGCGGTGGCGCCAGGGTGGGCGCTGCGGCCTCGGCCGCCGGGAGTTCCACCACCGTGGGGGTGGCGGCCTCGGTGGGCGCTGCGGCCTCGGTGGCCGTCGGTGGGCCGTGCGTGGGCGTGCCAGCCTCGCTGTGCGGCGGCGGGCCCCCTGCGGGTGAGGAGGTCCGGGGAGCGCCCGGAGCGCCAACCGGCGCGCGTTGCACGACCGGGAGCACCGGCGGCGGTGGGGTACCACTTGCCCCGCGCGCAGCCAGTCGGGGATCTCCGGCCCCCGGCCCAGGGTCCGGGCTCCCCACCGTCGGCGCCTGCGAGCTAGCGGTGTCGAGGCCGTCGGTGGACCGGGGGGCCCGCACGGGCAGCCCCACCTCTGGGGACTGGGTGTCGCCGGGAGCGACCCGTTCCTCGGGGAACGCGCCGAGGGGCGGGCGTTGTCCGACGAGCGGCGCGGCGGCGCTCGGCTCCGCCGTCTCGCCGGTACCCCCGTCGCTCGGTGCCAGGTCGCGGGAGGTCCGCTGGACGGCCTGCCCTTCGGCTGGTCCGGTCACGCCCCCACCGGTCGCGGCCACATCATCTGCCGGGGCGGTGGCAGCCGCGGCGGCGTCTGCTGAGGCGGCGTCTGCTGAGGCGGCGTCTGCTGTAGCGGGCGCATCCGCGGTCGACCCGCTCGAGGGGAGGGCGTCGAGGAAAGCCTGCGCAGCCTCGGCGGAGGCCGCCAGGGGCGAGCCGGGGGGCGGGCCCGCACTCCTGGTAGCCACCGGCGCGGCGGGTATCGGCGCGCCGAGACCCAGCCTGCGCGATCCCCCAGCCGGCGGTGGGGGTGTGGCAAGGGGGAGGGACGGCCCTGTCGGCCCGGCCGCGCGCTGCACCGGCGGTAGCTCGCCGGGTGCGCTCACCGGGCGCAGAGGGTCGAGCGTGCCGGTCGCGCGCGGTCGGCTCGCGGACGGCGTCACGTCATCGCTGCCCTGGACGGCGGGTGCAGCGGCGGTCTCCGCGTCCGCTTCCACGGCCACGGTCGACGGCGGCGGCGCCGGCGATTGAACCCTGTTGTCCTCGGCGGGGTGCGCCTCGGTTGGCGGCGACGCAGCCTCCGGGGCTCCGTCGTCGACGGGGTCGTCGACCGCTCGGGACACGACCGGCTCCAGCGGCGTGGCCGGGAGCCGCAGAACCGGCAGGGCGGGTGGCGGTGCCGAGACGAGCTCGCCGCGCGGGGCGCTCGGCGCGACGGGAGCCGTCGCGACCGCGTGCGCGGTCGGGGGCTCACCCGCCGGCGACCGGCTCATCGCCCGCTGGACGGGCGATGGTCCCGGCGCGGTGTCGCGACCGTGGGTGACCTCCGGCGCGTACACCATGGTGGGTGGGATGACCGGCGCCGCCGAGCCGGGACGCGACGGCCGGCCGCGCGTCCCCGCTGCGGTGCGCTGCACGAGCGGCAGCGTCCCCTCGACGGCGCGCGGAACCGGAGCCGCGAGCCGGGTGATGCCCTCCACCAGGCCCGCGGGCGCGTCCGCTCGCACCTCGTGCCCGAGGGGCTCGAGCGTGCGGGCGGGGTTCTGCCACGCGGGCAGGTCATCGGAGAAGGTGGCGTGCTTGGCCGTCAGCGCGCACGCGGTCAGTGGCTCGAACGTCCGCTGCAGCGGGGGAAGGCCGACGGGCCCCACCGGCTCGGCCGGTCGAGCCGGCGCTGCCGGCGGCGGGGCCGCCTGCGCGCCCTCGGGGCCCCCGGTCTTCTTGCGGCGGGTGAAGGGCCACATCGGGCTCTACCCGCCTTCGGACATCCGCCGGTTGATCCGGCCGATCTCCTCTACGAAGCGCATCCGCGTCGGATGCTCGAGATCGAGGATGTCGTCGAGCGACCAGTGGAAATGGTAGGCCACGTACGCCACCTCCTCGTAGAGCCGGTCGGTGGCGTACGTCACGATTCCCCCAGGCGTCCGCCCGCGAGGTCCACGGAGAATTCGTGCCTGCACGACGGGCAGGTGACGCCCGCCCTCGTGTGGCCCTCGCTGTTGACCCGCCGGTAGAGGTCCTGTAGGAACGCGAGGTCCGAGGCGAACATGTTCTCCACGATCGTGGGGTGGACGTCGGTGATCGTGCCGATCCGCTCGATCACCCGCGCGAGCAGGACGACGCTCAGGTAGGCGGGGTTCTCGCGCACGCGGTCGTCGTGGAGGGGCAGCAGCTCGTCGCGCGCCGTGGCGAGACGCATGACCCCGTCACGGTGCACCTGGCCCGTCCGGTCGACGTAGCCCCGGGGCAGCACGAACGCGAACTCCGTGCGCAGTGACGCCTCGGTCGGCGCCGGGTCAGCCGGCGCCGGCTGGGGGGCCGGCTCCCCGGGAGCCGGCCCCACCTCGGCGAGCGTCGTGCGCCGCATCACTCGGGCTCAACACCTTCGTGCGTGATGGTGAGCTTCTCGGTCAGCACGCTCGTGTCACCGGCCTTCAGCGACCCGACCTCGAGGCTCTTCGGCCACGCGTTCGTGAGCTTGTAGCGCTTGATGGCGGTGCCCTCGAAGTCGTAGACGTTGATGGCGCCGCCCTTGCGGGCATCGGCCATCTTCCCGAACTGCACGTCCTTGATCCAGCTCTGGAACGTCTTGTCGTCCGTGAGACCGCGGGTGAGCGTGATCTCGCCGATCTTGGGTCGACCAGGGAGCTTCTTGTTCACGTACTTGCCGTCGTTGGTGTTGTGCTTGAGCTCGATCACGTCGGACTCCACCTTCAGCCCGCTGACCTCCTGGATCTGCTTGATCTCGACCCCGTCGAACTCGAACCCGAACGACCAACCGACGCTGGTGTCCATCTCGGGAAGCGGCATGGCTCCTTGTCTCCTTTATCTATCTGTGCCGTGTGCGTGGGCGGGCGATCGATGGGTTACTCGGCCACGAGGGCGGTGCCCCCGGAGAACTGCGACAGCCGGAAGATCACGAACTCGGCGGGCTTGACCGGCGCCACGCCGATCTCGCACAGGACCATGCCCGCATCGATCGACTCGGCCGGGTTCGTCTCGTCGTCGCACTTCACGTAGAACGCCTGGTCGGGGTTCTGCCCGAACAGGGCGCCCTTGCGCCACTCGTTGACGAGGAACGCGCTGATCGTGCGGCGGATCTTCGCCCAGAGGGCATGGTCGTTCGGCTCGAAGACGACCCACTGCGTGCCGCTGAGGATCGACTCCTCGAGGTAGTTGAACAGGCGGCGGACGTTGAGGTAGCGCCACTCCGCGTCGCTCGACAGGGTCCGGGCACCCCACACGCGGATGCCGCGGCCGGGGAAGGCGCGGATGCAGTTGATCCCCTCGGGGTTGAGCAGGTCGTGCTCGTTCTTGGTGATCTGCGTCTCGAGGGCGATCGCGCCGCGCACGACCTCGTTCGCCGGCGCCTTGTGCACGCCGCGGGTGTCGTCGTTGCGTCCCCAGATGCCGGCCATGGCGCCGCTCGGGGGCACGAACACGTTGTCGCCGCTGGCCGGGTCGAACACCTTGATCCAGGGCCAGTACAGGGCGGCGAACTTCGAGTCGTAGCCGGCCTTGTCGACCCGCCACTCACGGATCTGCTGGGCGTTGAGGCCCGGTGGCGGGTCGAGGATGGCGATGCGGTCACCCATCAGCTCGCAGTGGGCGATCATCGCGAGCTGCACGGCCTGCACGCCCTCGAGGTCGATCAGGCCCTTCTGGTAGGCGGCCATGAGGTCGGGAACGCAGACCATGGTGACGGGGTCGACGGCCTCGAGGCCCCCGAACCCGGTGCGGTCCGCGGCGTTACCGACGTAGTCGTCGGGGGCGAGCTGCGCCTGGGTCGACGCGCCGCCGCCGCTCAGCGCGACGCTGCCCTTGGTCGGCTTCGCGAGGACGGTGCCGGTCGCCTCCTCGATGCGGATGAACTGCGACTGGGCGTTGACGACCGTGAGGACGTTCTGGGACCCCTGCTTCACGGTGACCCGGTCGAACTCCTCGACGACCTGGCCGCCGTCCTTGACGAGGAGCTTGAAGGTGTCGTCCTCGGTCTTCGGGGCGCCGCCCTTGTCCGATCCCTTGTCGCCGCCGCCCTTGTCGGCGGCCTTCCCGTCGGTCGAGGCGTCGGCCACCTCGACGGTGAGGTTGTTGCCCGCCGGGCCCTCGGGAAGCGCCGTCACGCGGTAGGCCGCCAGGCGCTTGTCGCCGGTGCCCGCCATGAGCTCGGCGCGCGCCGCGGGGGGAGACCCGTTAGCGCCGACGCGCACGACGTAACAGCTTCCGCCGCCGTTCATGAAGAAGCTGTACACGGAAAGGGCGAGATAGGATCCCTCGACGAAGGAACCGAAGGTTTGGGTGAACTGGCTCCAGTTCGTGACGAGGATGGGCTCGTTCACGGGTCCCTGCTCGGCGACGCCGACGAACGCGGCGACGGCGGTTCCCACACCTTCGATGGGGGCCGATCCCGACGGCACTTCCTCGACGTAGACACCGGGTGATAGGTAGGTAGGCATGTGCGCCCTCCTCAAGGCTGCTCGCGACGCCTGCTAGCGACTGCGGTGAGCGTGCACCCGGCGGCGGGGGCATGCAGCGTCCGGCCGGGCGTGCCATGCGGGAACAGGTGGATGCCCGAAGGGGCGAGGTCCTCGGGTGCCGGAAAAGCACAGCGAAGCCGCCACGGTCGGCGCGGCGGCTTCGTCGGAGAGGTTCGTCGGCGCTACGCCTCTTCGGGGATCTCTTCTTCCTCTTCCTGGCGCTGCAGCGACAAGGCCTGGATGGGCTCTTCCTCTTCCTCCTGCCGCTGCACGTGGGTCGCGGAGGTGCCGGAGTCCGCGGTGGCCGGCGCGCCGCTCATGACCGCATCGGCGTTGCGCTCGGCTGCCTGCTCGAAGCGGTCCGACGGATCGCTGACCTTGATGCCTCCGGCGGCCGGGGTGCCGTCGACCGGCCCACTGCGCTGCTGGACGACATGGGTGAGCTCGTGGGCGAGCATGCGCTTGCCCGCGTCGCTGCCGGGATCGTAGCGATCGCGCTGGAAGACGACGTTGCTGCCGACCGTGTAGGCGTGCGCGTTGACGGCCTGCGCCGACGCCAACGCGCGCTCGTCGGTGTGAACCCGCACGTCGCTGAAGTCGTGACCCATCCGCGACTCCATGAACCCACGGGTGTCCGCGTCGAGCGGCTGCCCACCCCCCGACGAGATGACATCGGTGACCGGTGACGCCGCTTCCTCCTCGCCACCCAGGAGCGCCGCCGTGCTCGCGTTGCCCGCGGCCCGCTGCAGCGCCATAACCCCTGGCGGTCCCACGGCCTGCGGGACGCCGCCCGTCAACGCCGCGAGCGCCTCGGACGGCTCGCCCGACCGGCGGTTAGCGGAGCGCCGGCCTTCCTCACCGATGACCGCGTGATCTTCGTCGTGGATGCGCATCTAGGGCCTCCCGGGAGTGGCTCACTGGCGGCATTCTCGCCCGCGAGCGGCTGTTGCGTTGGACCGTCGGTGCTCGCCTTCCGGGCACGCCCTCTTGCCTCATCGCGCAATTACCTTCCCGTCGGCTGCCCGGCCGGCTCGGGGGCGCTCATGGGCGACGGAAACCACACCCACGGCTGGCGGCTCACGCTTGCGCCGGCCGGGCAGCCGACGGGAAGGTAATTGCGCGATGAGGCAAGAGGGCGTGCCCGGAAGGCGAGCACCGACGGTCCAACGCAACAGCCGCTCGCGGGCGAGAATGCCGCCAGTGAGC
>DATLGH010000041.1 GCA_035540635.1 Egibacteraceae bacterium
GGGTCGGGCGTCGGGTCAGGGTCGGGCGTCGCCCGGGGGTCCGGCACGGGGCCCGGGGCCGCCACGTCCTCGCCCGTGGTGTGGGTCAGCACCGCCGCGATGCCGCCCGCGAGCACGAGGAGGATGGCCACGGCCAGTGCGGCGACGGAGCGCGTCATATGTGCATCACATCAGATCCCGGGTCGATGACGAAGGATGCCCGACAGGGGTCGTCCTGCCCGCCCCACCTGCCGCCCCAACCCGTTTCGTTCTATTTCACCGCGGGAAAGCCGACGGGGGATAATGGTGTCGACCTTCCCCGGACCGGAGGGGTGAGCCACATTGACCACGGTTGCACGCCCCCTGCTACGGGGGTGGTTGCACGCTGCGATGGTTCCGGTCGCCCTCGCCGGTGGGTGGCTCGTCGTCGCGCAGTCGGCTCCCGAGGGCGCGAAGCGGGCGTCGGCCGTCGTGTTCGGGGTGTGCCTGGTCGGTCTCTACCTCACGAGCTCTCTCTACCACGTCCCCCGGTGGGGCGCGCGTGCGCGGTACATCCTTTCCCGCTGCGACGTGGCCATGATCCAGCTGTTCATCGCCGGGACGTTCACGCCGGTGGCGTTCCACGCGCTGTCGGGGGCCTGGAGGACGTGGAGCCTCGTCGTCGCGTGGACGCTCGCGGTCGCCGGGGCGGGCATCGCCGCCTCGCCGATCAGAGCGCCGCGGTGGCTGTCGACGCTCGGGTTCATCGGCATCGGCTGGCTGTCGGTGGTGCCGCTCGTGAAGATGATGTCCGCGCTGCCCCGTGAGGGCCTTGGGCTGCTCGCCCTCGGAGGGCTCCTCTACACGCTCGGGGCGGTGGTCTACGCGAAGCGCTGGCCGGACCCCGTCCCGCGCTGGTTCGGCTTCCACGAGATCTTCCACCTGCTCGTCGTCGCCGCGAGCACCGCGCACTTCCTCGCCATCTGGCAGTACGTCCTGCCGATCGCCTGACCTCCAGGACGATTGCCCTGTTGCCCATGCCGGCTGGAGGGGCAATTCCCCGTTTGCACGTTTGGCCAGCGGCAAGTCGTCGCCGTAGCGTTCGGCGGCGTGTCCCGCACCCGCGGCGTGGTCCGCGAGAAGGAGGCTTCTTCATGACCGACAGCGGTTGGGGCTTCGAGTCCCGCCAGATCCACGCGGGCGCCGAGCCCGACCCCGCGACAGGCGCGCGGGCGGTGCCGATCTACCAGACGACGAGCTACGTCTTCCGCGACACCGAGCACGCCGCCGCGCTGTTCGCCCTCGGCGAGCCCGGCAACATCTACACCCGCATCATGAACCCGACGCAGGACGTGCTCGAGCAGCGCATCGCGAGCCTCGAAGGCGGGGTCGGGGCCCTGGCGCTGTCGAGCGGCCAGGCGGCCGAGACGCTCGCGATCCTCAACCTCGTCGCAGGACCCGGTGCGCACGTCGTGTCGTCGGCGTCGCTGTACGGCGGCACCTACAACCTCTTCCACTACACGCTGCCGAAGCTCGGCGTCGAGGTGGACTTCGTCGACCCCGACGACCCGGACGCGTGGCGGGGCGCCGCGCGCGACTCCACGGTGGCGTTCTACGCCGAGACGATCGGCAACCCCAAGGGCGACGTGCTCGACGTGGAGGCCGTCGCGGGCGTCGCGCACGACGTCGGTGTGCCGCTCATCGTCGACAACACCCTGCCGACGCCCTACCTCCTGCGGCCCCTCGAGCACGGCGCCGACATCGTCGTGCACTCGCTGACGAAGTTCCTCGGCGGTCACGGCAACTCGATCGGTGGGGTGATCGTGGACGGCGGCCGCTTCGCGTTCTCCGACGCGACGCGGTTCCCCGCCTTCAACGAGCCGGATCCGAGCTACAACGGCCTGCAGTACTGGGATGCGCTCGGGCACGGCAGCTACATCGCGAAGGCGCGCGTCCAGCTGCTCCGCGACATCGGGCCGGCGATCTCGCCGTTCAACGCCTTCCTCGTCCTGCAGGGCATGGAGACGCTGAGCCTGCGCATGGAGCGCCACTCGTCCAACGCGCTCGCCATCGCGCAGTGGCTCGAGGCACGCGACGAGGTGGAGTGGGTGACCTATCCGGGTCTGGAGTCCAGTCCCTGGTACGAGCCGGCGCAGCGCTACCTGCCGCGGGGGCAGGGCGCGATCCTGTCCTTCGGGATCGCCGGTGGTGTGGAGGCCGGCCGCAAGTTCGTCGAAGGGGTGGAGCTGTTCAGCCACCTCGCCAACGTCGGCGACGTCCGCAGCCTCATCATCCACCCCGCCACGACGACGCACTCGCAGCTGACCGAGGCGGAGCAGGCGAGCACGGGCGTGCGGCCCGAGCTCGTGCGCCTGTCGGTCGGCATCGAGACCGTCGACGACCTCATCGCCGACCTCGAGGCCGGCTTCCGGGCGGCGAAGGGATAGCTGACCCGGCAAGCGCGCGGCGATGACCGAGCGACCGCCACCGCCGGCCAGCGGAGCCTGGCGCCCGGGGGAACCCCCGGGACGCCGGCGCTTCGCGCGGGTCTTCACCGACCGCGCGCTGCAGCTGGAGGCCGGCGGCTCGCTCGGCGACATCGAGGTCGCCTACGAGACGTGGGGCACGCCAGCCATCGACGGGGCGAACGCCCTGCTCGTGTGTCACGCCCTGACGGGGGACAGCCACGCCTCGGGACCGCCCGCTCCGGGTCATCCGACGCCGGGCTGGTGGGACGGCCTCGTCGGTCCCGGCAAGGCGATCGACACCGACCGGTGGTTCGTCGTCTGCCCCAACGTCCTCGGGGGCTGCCAGGGCACCACCGGGCCCGCATCCGACGCCGGCGACGGGCGGCCCTGGGGACCGCGCTGGCCGCGGACGACGATCCGGGACCAGGTCGCGGTCGAGGCCGCCCTCGCCGACGCCCTCGGCATCGGCTCCTGGGGGGCGGTCGTCGGCGGGTCGATGGGCGGCATGCGCGTCCTCGAGTGGGCCGTCGGCCATCCGGAGCGTGTCGAGAGCGCGGTCGTCGTCGCGGCGGGTGCTGCGGCGTCCGCGGAGCAGATCGCGCTGCAGTCCACGCAGGTCCGGGCCATCCGCCTCGATCCCGGTTTCCGCGGCGGCGACTACTACGGCGCCCCCGCCGGCGCGGGGCCTCACGAGGGTCTCGGGCTCGCCCGGAGGATCGGCCACCTCACGTACCGCACCGAACGCGAGGTCGAGGAGCGGTTCGGTCGCCTGCCCCAGGACGGCGAGGAGCCCCTCGCGGGCGGGCGCTACCAGGTGGAGAGCTACCTCGACCACCACGCCGACAAGCTCGCCCGCCGCTTCGACGCGAACAGCTACATCGCCCTGTCCGAGGCCATGAGCCACCACGACGTCGGGCGCGACCGAGGGGGCGTCGGCGCCGCGCTGTCGCGCGTGCGGGCCCGCACGTGGGTGTTCGGCATCGACGCCGACCGGCTCTACCCCGTCTACCTCCAGCGGCGCATCGCCGACCTCGTGCCGATCTGCGAGCAGTTCGCGGTCATCCCCTCCATGTACGGCCACGACGGGTTCCTCATCGAGACGGGGGCGCTCACGCCGCTGTTCCGGGGCGCCCTCGCGGGCGCCCGCTGCCCGTCCACCTGACCCCCCGCCCCGTCCCTGCTGCGCCCTCGCGCCTCGCCGTGGGCCCGCCCCGCACCACGGATCAGCGGCCGAGCGCGGCGATCATCTTGCGGGCGGTGTCGGTCGGGTCGACGCCGACGGCGATCCCGAGCCCCTCGAGCGCCTCCTTCTTGTCCGCGGCGGTCTCGCCCCCGGCGCTGCCCTCGCGCACGATGGCGCCGGCGTGCCCCATCTGCTTGCCGGGCGGGGCGGTGAAGCCGGCGACGTAGGCGACGACGGGGGTGTCGGGGATGTGCTCGGCGATCCACTCGCCGACGCGCTGCTCCTCGGTCCCGCCGATCTCGCCGACGAAGACGATCGCCTCGGTGTCGGGGTCCTCGGCGAACCGGGGGATGATGTCGAGGAAGTCCGACCCGACGATCGGGTCGCCGCCGATGCCGACGCAGGTCGAGATGCCGATCCCCGCCTCGTGCAGCTCGTGCATGATCTGGTAGGTGAGCGTGCCCGAGCGCGACACGAGGCCGACGGGCCCGGGCTTGGTGATCGTCGCGGGGATGATCCCGACGTTGGCCTGGCCCGGCGAGATCACCCCGGGACAGTTCGGCCCGATCAGCGCGGCGCGGCGGTCCTTCAGGAACGTCCCGTCGGGCTCGCGCGGATAGAGCGTGTTGTACACGAACGCCATGTCGTGGGCCGGCACGCCCTCGGTGATGACGACGATCGTGTCGATGCTGGCCTGCACGGCTTCGAGGACGGCGTCCTTCGTGAACGGCGCGGGCACCATGATCATCGTGGTGTTCGCGTCCTGCTCCGCGACGGCCTCGGCGACCGTTGCGTAGACGGGACGGTCGAGCGCCTCCCAGGTCTGGCCGCCCTTCTTCGGGTGGATGCCGGCCACGATGTTCGTGCCGTAGTCGAGGTTGCGCCGGGCGTGGAAGGTGCCCTGCGCGCCGATGCCCTGGACGACGACGCGGCTGTTCTCGTCGATGAGGATGCTCATGGTCGCTCAGGCTCCCTTGGCGAGTTCGACGGCTCTGGCGGCCGCCTCGTTCATCTGCGCGGCGGCGACGAGGTTGGGGCGGTCGGCTTCGCGGAGCAGGCGCCGGCCCTCCTCGGCGTTGGTGCCGTCGAGGCGCACGACGAGCTGCTGGGGGACCTCGCCGAGCTGGTCGAGCGCGCCGAGGACCCCGCGGGCGACGTCGTCGCAGCGGGTGATCCCGCCGAAGATGTTGATGAGCATGGTGGTGACCTGCGGGTCGGAAAGGACGAAGGCGATGCCCTCGGCCATGCTCTCGGCGCTCGCGCCGCCACCCGCGTCAAGGAAGTTCGCCGGCCGACCGCCGGCCTGGTGCACCACGTCGAGGGTCGACATGACGAGCCCGGCGCCGTTGCCCATGACCCCGATGTTCCCGTCGAGCTTCACGTACTGCAGGCCTCTCGCCTTCGCCTCCCGCTCCAGCGGGTGCCCACCACCGGTCTCCGCCCACTCGGCGAGGTCGGGATGGCGGAAGAGCGCGTTGTTGTCGATCGTCACCTTCGCGTCGAGGGCGAGCACCCGCCCGTCCCCGGTGAGCACGAGGGGGTTGACCTCGAACAGCAGCGCGTCGGCGGAGACGAAGCCCGCGTACAGCGCGAGCAGCAGGGCGGTGGCCTGGTCGCGTGCGGCGGGGGGGAACTGCGCCATGGTCATGATCTGGCGGGCCGTGTCCTCGTCGAGCCCGACGGTCGGGTCGACGTCGACCTTCACGACCCTCTCCGGCGTCGTGCGGTTGACCTCCTCGATGTCGACGCCGCCCTCGACGCTGGCGATGACCTTGTAGCCCTTGCTCATGCGGTCGTGGAGCACCGACAGGTAGTACTCCTCGGCGATGTCGCTGGCGGGCTCGACGAGGACCTTGCCGACGATGTGGCCCTTGATGTCGAGGCCGAGGATCGCCTCGGCGGCCTGGCGCGCCGCGGCCGGATCAGGGCAGTACTTCACCCCGCCGGCCTTGCCGCGCCCCCCGGTGAGCACCTGCGCCTTGACCATCACGGGCGCCCCGGCGTCGTGGGCGAGGGCTTCGGCCTCGGCTGGGGTCGTGGCGATCTCACCCGGCGGGGCGGTCGGGATGCCGTAGCGGCGGAACAGCTCCTTGCCCTGGTACTCCATCAGGTCCATGTGGTGTCCTCTCGGCTTGCGGCGGCTCGAGGCCCGGGGGTATCCCCTCGCCGTGCGGCTGATCGAGGCGCGGCGGCCTCCGTGGCCCTAGCTGACCCCCTCGCGGGGCGTGACGTTGGCGCGCACCCACGCCGCGATGTCCGACGTGCGCGCCCCAGGCGTGAAGATCTCCGCGACGCCCTGCTCCTTGAGGGCGGCGATGTCCTCCTTCGGCACGATGCCCCCGCCGAAGACGACGATGTCGTCCGCGCCACGCTCGCGCAGCAGCCGCACGACCTTCGGGAACAGCGTCATGTGCGCGCCGGAGTGGATCGACAGGCCGACGCAGGCGACGTCCTCCTGCAGCGCCGCCTCGACGATCTGCTCGGGGGTCTGGTGCAGGCCGGTGTAGATCACCTCCATGCCGGCGTCGCGCAGCGCCCGCGCGACGATCTTCGCCCCGCGGTCGTGACCGTCCAGCCCCGGCTTCGCGATGAGCACGCGGATGGACACGGCGGCGGGATCCTCCTGCTACAAATCGGGGGGCAGTGGCGAGCGGCACTGCCGAAATTACCCCACCAAGGCCCTACCCATGACGAGCGAGCCCGAACAGGGACTCGACTTCGGCCCGCGCGGCTACCTGCCCCGGCGGGCGGCGCAGCGCGCGCGCAAGATCGTGCTGCGCGAGCAGATGGGCCTGGGTTGGCCGCTCGCCGCCGTCGCCGCGGCGGTGCTCGTCGCGGTCGTCGGTGCGGTGTTCCTCCTCACCCGCGCGACGCCGCCCGCGCCACCGTTCGTCCCCGTCGCGCCGATCGACGCGGTCGACCCCGCCGGCGCCACCGCGTTCGACGTGGCCGGCGCCCCGTTCGACGTGCTCGTCGTGCGCATCGGCGGGGGGCTGCGCACGTTCGCGGCCCCCGAGGAGCCGGTCGTGTACTGCACCGCCTCGCGTCGCCTGGAGTCCCCCGAGCGCGTGTGGAACCTGCGCGGCCGGCTCGTCGGGGGCGAGGGCGAGTCGCTCAGGGTCCTCACCGCCCTGCTCCACGAGGGCGTCGTCTACGTCGACCCGTCGCCCGCCGCTGCTCCGCCCCCCGTGCCCGCAGGAGAAACGCCCGGTTGCGTCGACTGAGGACGCGGCTGCTGTCCACGACCGCCTCCGGGCCCTCCGACCGCCGATGGCCTAGAGTGGCTGCGGCCTTCCCCACCGCCGGACCGAGCAGGGCTATGCCTACACCATCCTCGACGCCGACGAGGTCCTCGCCGCGCGGGGGACCTGACCCCGCTCCTGGCGGCGCTCACGGGCTTCTCGCGTTCACCCCTGTGGACGGCGCGAGACCGGTCGGCCGCCCCCCGGGTATCGTGGCGGCATGGCGGCGGCCACCCGCATGAGCGTCGAGGAGTTCCTGGAACGCGACTGGCCCAGGGGCACCCAGCTGATCCGCGGGGAGGTCGTGGTGAACCAGCCGTCGCTGTTCCACCAGCTCGTGTGCGGTCGGCTGCACGCGCTGCTGCTCGCGTGGGTGGAGGCCGAGCCCGGGCGCGGCCTCGTCGCGCTGCCCGTCGACGTGCGTCTCGGCGACGACCTCTACGCCCCCGACGTGTGGTGGATGCGCGAACAGCGCCGTCCCGACCGCACGGCCCGTGGGCTGGAGGTCGCCCCCGACCTCGTCGTCGAGGTCCGTTCGCCGGCCACATGGCGCTACGACATCGGCGTCAAGCGCGACACCTACGAGGCCGCGGGCGTCACCGAGCTCTGGCTCGTCGACACGGCCGCCGAAAGCGTCATCGTCTACCGCCGTTCATCGGAGGCCGCCAGCTTCGACATCGCACTCGAGCTCGCCGGCGCCGACGAGCTCACGTCACCCCTGCTCCCCGACTTCACCGTGCCCGTGAGCCGTCTCTTCGACCACTGAGCCTGCTGGTCACGCTCATGGGCTGGGCAAACTAGCCGACGCCAAACCCAGAGTGGGAAAGTCCCGAGGAAGTGGTGAGGTTCAGGGGGCCTGGGGGGCCGCAGACCTCACCACCTACCGGCCCTGCGCCGGGGGGGCGTGGCACGCTGCCCCGCCGGGGGGTCCCACTGGCTACCCCTCGACTGCGGTGAGGGCGCCGGTGTTCACGTTGTATACATGGCCCGACACGCTGATCTCATCGGGGATGAGCGGGCTCTGCCGGATGCGCTGCACGTAGTCGCGGACGCTGTCCTCCAGGTCGGCGAAGGGCAGGAAGTCGATGTCGGAGGCGTCGGCGCCCGTGTCGTTCGCGAGCTTGTTGCGCAGGTCGTCGTTGGAGAACGTGAGCATGCCGCAGTCGGTGTGGTGGATGACGAGGTACTCCTTCGTCCCGAGCAGGTGGGAGGAGATGATGAGGCTGCGCAGCGCGTCGTCGGACACCCGGCCGCCGGCATTGCGGATGACGTGCGCGTCGCCGACGTCGAGGCCGAGGAGGCTCTCCGGATGCACGCGAGCGTCCATGCAGGTGACCACGGCATCCTGCTGGCGGGTGGCATCGGCTTGCCACCTTGGTCGAACTGCTCGGCGTACCGCTGGTTGTGCTCCAGAAGCGTGTCGGTCGCGCTCATCGGGACAGCCTTTCGTCGGAGGGCTTCCCAACCCGGAACGGCTTCTACGGGCGGCGGGCACCCCGCAGCAGGGAGAACAGGCCGAACAGGTGCCTTCGACGCGACCTCGCCTACCCGGTGAGCACGGAGCGGATCTCGATCACGTGGTAGGGCACCGTGGTGGTGCGGCGCACCTCGGTGGACCCGAAGTTGGTGCTCATGCGCCACGTAACCGTCAGGCTCATCTCGTAGTCGCCCTTGGTCTCGTAGACGTGCTCGGCGGGGTTGTCGGGGTGCGGGCCGCCGGGCCGCTCGCGCGTGTACGTGCCGCCGTCGCCGGTCCGCCACGTCCAGCGCATCGGGGTGACGGTGCACCGGACCTCGTAGCCGCGCACCGCCCCGGTCGACGACATCGCCTCCTGCGCCTCGGCCCACAGGTAGACCTCCATGCCGGTCACCCCCTCGGGGTCGGGGTTCCGGCCGAGCACCGGCTGCCCCGGACGCGGACAGGTCGCCAGGGCCTCAGCCAGACTCGGCGGCGCCGGCGGCGCACCTGCCCCACCCCCGCCCCCTGCACTAC
>DATLGH010000042.1 GCA_035540635.1 Egibacteraceae bacterium
CCCCCGAGGGGCCCCTCAACCCACCCGCTCGACAGCCCGCCGGCCGCGGCCCGCCTCGAGGGAGTCGACCGGTACCGCCGCGCCGCGTAACCTTCGCTCTTCACGCACCCCCGCCCCCCTTGGCCCGAGGAGTCCACGCCCATGGAGCCGGTGTACACACCTGTGGTCGGTGCGGCGATCGCCTTCTTCAAGATCATGGGATGGGACCTCCGCGTCCGGGGGAGCGAGCACGTCCCGGCCGAGGGGCCCGCCGTCCTCGCCACCAACCACATCGGCTACCTCGACTTCGCGTTCGTGGGCTACGCCGCGCGCGACCAGGGGCGCCTCGTGCGGTTCCTGGCGAAGAAGGAGATCTTCGACCACCCGGTCGCGGGGCCGCTCATGCGCGGCATGAAGCACATCGCGGTCGACCGCTTCGGCCGAGCCGACGTCGCCGTGCGCGCCGCGAGCGACGCCCTGCGCCGCGGCGAGGTCATCGGCATGTTCCCCGAGTCGACGATCAGCCGCTCCTTCGTGCCGGCGGCCGGCAAGACGGGCGCCGCCCGGATGGCGATGAACGCCTCGGCGCCGCTCGTGCCGGGCGCGGTCTGGGGGTCGCAGCGGATCGTCACGAAGGGCCGCCCGCCGAACTGGCAGCGGCGCGTCGTCATCACCGTCGACTTCGGCGCCCCGATCCCCTACGAGCCCGACGACGACGCCGGGGAGGTCACCAAGCGCCTCATGGCCCGCATCGGCGAGCTCGTCGAGCGGGCCGCCGAGGAGTACCCGCAGCGACCCGCTGACGACGACGACCGCTGGTGGCTGCCCGCCCACCTCGGCGGCACCGCCCCGACGACCGCGGAGGCGGAGGAGATGGCGGTCAAGGAGCGCATCCGCCGCCGCACTCGGCGCCAGGCCGAGCGCAAGCGCGAAACGGGCGCCTGAACCCGGCCCACCACACAGCCACTGCCGTTGCCGCACGTCACCCGACGTGCGCCCCGGCGCCCGGCCGTTCCCGCCGCGGCGGGAGCGCGGTTCCTCGTCTGACGTGCCGCCGGCGCCCTACGCGCGCAGCGAGACGATGGCCGCGCCCTCACGGACGAGGTCGTAGAGCTGGACCACGTCGGTGTTCGTGAGACGCACGCAGCCCTTCGACGCGTCGGTGCCGATCGAGTCGACGTTCGCGGTGCCGTGGAAGCGGATCGCGGGCGCGTCCCAGTTGATGGCGCGGACGCCGAGGGGGTTGTTCACCCCTGGGCCGATGGTGGGCGGCATGTTGGCTCCCCAGCCGTTCGGCGAGGGGTTGACCCACGTCGGCATGTGGCGCTTCGCCGTGACGGTGTACCGCCCGACCGGCGTGGGATGGTCGCCCGTCCCCACCGCGACGTCCCAGGAGTGGGTGATCACGCCGCCCCGGTAGAGGTAGAGCTTGTGCTCGAGCTGGCGGAGCAGGAGCACCTGGTCGAAGGACGCCGTGGTGACCTCGGGCGCGACGGGGTGGACGACGAGGTCGACGGCCTCGTCGCCCTCGGTCACCGCCTCGTAGAGGCTCTCGGCGCCGGCCTCGGTGTCAACGACCCGCCCGTCGCTGCCCGCGACGATCTGCACCCAGCCCGTCGAGTAGTCCAGGGCGGCGTCCGTGGGAGCGAGGTTCACCTCGGCGGCGATCGCGTCGACGAAGTCGCGCGCGCCCTCCTCGGAGTGCGTGACGGTGACGTCCCGCGCGAAGTCGAGCTCCTCGCCGAACCAGCGCATGCGAGCGTAGCCGATCCACCCGGGGTGGGCGCTCGCGTCCACGGCTGCGGCGACTGCCTCCTCGGCGTCGCTCGTCGCTCCGAGCTCGCGGGGGGTGGTGGACCACTCCTCCGTCTGCCAGCGCACGGTCACCGGGCGGTCGAGCTCGGGCGCGATGGACTCCTCGACGGCGGCGAGCGCCTCCTCGGCCGTGAGGCCGCTGACGTCCACGCCGGCCACGGTCGCGGTCGGCAGGATGCGCCCGTCGTAGCTCCCCGCGTACGCAGCCGTCCCGTAGCCGACCACCGCACCGGCGGCCAAGGCCGCGAGCCCCACCACGGCGCCGGTCCCCCACAGCCACCTGCGCCGGTGTCCACGCTCAGGCACGACCGGCTCCCCCGCCGCGGGGACGGAAGGCGCACCCTCCAAAACGTCCGTGGTCATCGCGCCCCTTCGCCCCTGCTTGCCTTCCCTGCCCATGAGCAACATGGATCGCACCACGCCGCAGTAGAAGACGGGAGTCTAGTGCAAGCGCGCGCACCGTGCCGCTGGACTTTCGACCACGTCAAGGAACCGCAGTCGTCGCGTCGGGGTCGACGTCGTAGCGCGCGATGGCCTCGGCGACGGTCGCGTGCTTCACGTCCCCCTCGAGGGCGAGCTCGTGGAGGATCGCCACGACGATCGACGCGGCGTCGACCCGGAAGTGGCGACGCAGCGCGGCACGGGTGTCGGACCGGCCGAAGCCGTCGGTGCCGAGCACCCCGTAGGGCCTCGGCACCCACCGGGCGACGAGACCGGGCACGGCCGCCTGGTAGTCCGACACGCCCACGACCGGTCCCTCGGCGTCCGCGAGGAGCTGCGTGACGATCGGCCACCGCGGCTTGTCGGTCGGGTGGAGCTGGTTCCAGCGGTCGCAGTCGACCCCGTCCCGGTGCAGCTCGACCCAGCCGGGGGCGCTCCACACGTCCGCGTCGACGTCCCACTCCTCGCCGAGGAGCCGGGCGGCCTCGAGCGCCTCGCGCATGATGCTGCCGCTCGCGAGGATCTGCGCGCGGTGGCTGCGTTCCCCCTCGGCCTGCTGGTAGCGGTACAGGCCCCGGAGGACAGCCCCCTCGTCGAGGCCCTCGGGCATCGGCGGCTGCACGACCGGCTCGTTGTAGACGGTGAGGTAGTACATGACGTCGGGCGAGCGGCCGGTCGCGTCGCCGAACATGCGCCGGATGCCGTCCTCGACGATCACCGCGATCTCGTAGGCGAACGACGGGTCGTAGGCGACCACCGCCGGGTTCGTGGCCGCCATGAGCAGCGAGTGGCCGTCCTGGTGCTGCAGGCCCTCCCCGTTCAGGGTCGTGCGGCCCGCGGTCGCGGCCATGAGGAACCCGCGGGCACGCTGGTCGGCTGCGGACCAGATCGAGTCGCCGGTGCGCTGAAAGCCGAACATCGAGTAGAAGACGTACACCGGCAGCATCGGCTCGGCGAACGTCGCGTAGCTCGTGCCGGCGGCGTGGAAGGAGCCCATCGAGCCGGCTTCGGTGATCCCCTCGTGGAGGATCTGGCCGTCCCTGGCCTCGCGGTAGGCGAGGAGCATCTCGCGGTCGACGGGCTCGTACTGCTGCCCGTGCGGCGAGTAGATCTTCTGCGACGGAAACAGCGAGTCCATGCCGAAGGTCCGCGCCTCGTCGGGGATGATCGGCACGATCCGCCGGCCCAGCTCGTCCGCCTTGAACAGGTCCTTGAGCAGCCGCACGAACGCCATGGTGGTTGCGACCTCGTGCTTGCCCGAGCCCTTCTTCAGCTCCGCGTAGGCGTCCTTCGCCGGCAGCTTCAGGGGCTTGGCGCGCAACACCCGTCGCGGCAGCGAGCCGCCGAGCTCGCGGCGACGGTCCATCATGTACGCGATCTCCTCGGAGTCGCGGCCGGGGTGGTAGTAGGGCGGCAGGTCGCCCTCGAGCTCGGCGTCGGAGATCTCGAGGTAGAGACGGTCGCGGAACTTCTTCAGGGCCTTCTGGGTGAGCTTCTTCATCTGGTGGGTGGCGTTGCGCGCCTCGAAGTCCGGCCCGAGCGTCCACCCCTTGATGGTCTGCGCGAGGATGACCGTCGGCTGCCCGGTGTGCTCGACGGCGGCCTTGAACGCGGCGTAGACCTTGCGGTAGTCGTGCCCCCCACGGTCGAGGACCGGCAGGTCCTCGTCGGTGAGCCCGCTCGCGGCGAGGATGCGCTGCAGCTCGTCGCTGTCGAAGAACTGCTCACGGATGTACTTGCCGCTCGAGGTCGTGTAGGTCTGGAACTGGCCGTCGGGGGTCTCGTTCATCTTGCGGACGAGCTCGCCGTCGCGGTCGTGGGCGAGCAGCTCGTCCCACTTGCGGCCCCACACGACCTTCACGACGTTCCAGCCCGCGCCCCGGAAGTAGGCCTCGAGCTCCTGGATGATCTTGCCGTTGCCACGCACGGGGCCGTCGAGGCGCTGGAGGTTGCAGTTGATGACGAAGGTGAGGTTGTCGAGCTCCTCGCGGCCGGCCACGCCGAGGGCGCCGAGGGCCTCGGGCTCGTCCATCTCGCCGTCCCCGAGGAAGCACCACACCCGCGAGCCGGAGGTGTCGGCGATGCCGCGGTTGTGGAGGTAGCGGTTGAACCGGGCCTGGTAGATCGCGTTGATCGCGCCGAGCCCCATGGAGACCGTGGGGTACTCCCAGAAGTCGGGCATGAGCCGGGGGTGTGGATAGCTCGACAGGCCCTCCGACGAGCTCTCCTGGCGGAAGCCGTCGAGCTGGTCCTCACTCAGGCGGCCCTCGAGGTAGGCGCGCGCGTAGATGCCCGGCGAGGCGTGGCCCTGGATGAAGATCTGGTCACCCGCCTGGGTGGTGTCGTCCCCGCCCGCGGCACCGCTGCCGCCCTTCCCCGCGGCACCGCTGCCGCCTTTCCCCCGGAAGAAGTGGTTGAACCCGACCTCGTAGAGCGACGCGGACGAGGCGTACGTGGCGATGTGGCCGCCGACGCCGATCTCCGGACGGTTCGCGCGGCTGACCATGACCGCGGCGTTCCAGCGGATGTAGGCGCGGATGCGCCGCTCGATGTGCTCGTCGCCGGGGAACGGCGGTTCCCGCTCCGGCGGGATGGTGTTGATGTAGTCGGTGGAGGTGAGCGCCGGCACGCCGACCTGGTTGGCCTGCGCCTCCTGGAGCAGCCGCAGGACGAGGTAGCGCGCGCGATCACGCCCGTGGGCGTCGATCACCGCGTGGAGGGAGTCGAGCCACTCTCGCGTCTCGGCGGGGTCGGCGTCGGGCAGCTGGCTCGGCATCCCGTCGACGATGACCTTGTCGCTCACCGTTCCCTCCTCGATCGCGGGCCGTTGTCGTCCAACCCTAGTGCGCCCGACCGGCCGAGGAGGCGGGCCGCCGCGGTGAGATCATCGACGAAGTCGGCGCGAGCCTCGGCGCGGGCGTCCTCGTCGGGTCGCCCGCCCCCGCGGGCCCGAAGGATAGACGAGGGGTGCACGGTGGCGATGACCGTGCGCCCGTCCTCCCACGCGATCGGCTCACCGCGCTGGGCCGTGACCCGGAACGACCGGCCGAGCAGGGCCTTCGCGGCGGTCGCCCCGAGCACGACGATCACCTTCGGGTCGACGACCGCGATCTCGGCGTCGAGCCACGGGCGGCAGGCGGTGATGTGCTCGGTCTTCGGCGTGGCGTGGATCCGCCGCTTGCCGCGGGGGGTGAAGCTGAAGTGCTTGACGACGTTGGTGACGTACGCGGCCTCACGGTCGATGCCGGCGGCCTGCAGCCCTTCTCCGAGCTCGCGGCCCGCCGGGCCGACGAAGGGGTGACCCTCCCGGTCCTCGCGGTCGCCCGGCTGCTCGCCGAGGAGCATGAGCGGCGCGGGCGCCGGCCCCTCGCCGAACACCGTCTGGGTGGTGCCCTCCCACAGGGCGCAGGCGCGGCAGCCGGCGGCGGCTTCGCGCAGCTCGGGCAGGGTCGCGCGCTCGGGGACGAGGGGCGCGGCGGCGGCGCTCACCGGGCCGGCCCCCCCGATGCGCCGAGCGCGACTCGCACGACACCTCGTCGGGGGATCATGGCAGCGGTGTGCCCGCGCTGGCGCCGCGTTGAACGTCGGTCGCTAGTCCCACACCCGGTCGAGGCGCCAGGCGCCGGCTTCGTGGACGAGCTCGTACACCCCGCCCCCCGCCTCGACCCGCCAGAGGTCCCGCTGGGGTACCTCGATCGCCCCGCCCGACCAGTAGCCGGCGTCCTCCCTCCAGTGGCCGAGCACCGCCCGCACCCGGTAGCTGGCGCCACGCCAGGAGAACCGCGTCGGGCCCGTGCGGTCGACGTCGACCTCGACCGGTTCCCGGTAGCGCTTGGCCATTCGTCCCTCCGCGGTTGCGCGGCTGCGCGAGCGGCGTGGACGTGGCAGCGTGGCGGCCGGCTCACGCCTTCCCTCGCGTCCGGCCGCCACGCCGTGGTTGCCAGGACCGAATCGAACTTCCGTTCGATCCCGACGGGCACGGTACGCCCGCGACCAGCCCGCGTCAAGACGGTGGGGGGAGGACCTCGTCGAGGAGCTCCTCGGCGAGCTCCTCGGGCTCGGCGCCGCCCACGACCTCTCCGTTCAGGCGGGCGAGGCGGTCGGTGTCGAGCAGCGCGACGACCGGGGCGAGGGCAGCCGCGACCTCCGGCGCCCGCTCGAGGGTGCGGCTGCGCGCGACCGGGGCGACGACGAAGGCAGGGAACACGACGAGGTCGTCGCTCACCGGCACGAGACCGGCCCGCCGTGCGGCCCCCGAGGTGGCCGTGGCCAGACCCGCGTAGCACGAGCCGTCCGCGACCTGCTCGATGGCCTGTTGCTCGTCCGCGGCCACGAGCTCGACGTCGTCGACGTTGAACGCGTACGCCCGGGCGAGGTCGGCGAGCCCGCCGGGCCGCCGGATGAAGTCCCGGTCGGCGCAGAGCCGTTGCCCGGACAGCCCACGTGACAGCCACGAGAGCGTGGCCGGCTCGTCGGCGGGCAGCTGGGACTCGCGGACGAACAGGGCGAGGGTGGCGTTGGCGGCAGCCGGCTCCAGCCAGGTGAGGTTGCGCTCCTCGTCGGCCCGGCGCACCCGCTCGTAGGACTCCGTGGGGTCAGCGGGCGGGGTCTGCTGGTGCAGCCCGAGCGCCCACGCGGCGCCCGTGTAGTCCCAGAACAGGTCGATGTTGCCCCGGATGGCCTCCCGCCGCAGGTCGACGGTGCTCCCGAGGTCCGCGCGGATCTCCGGGGCGAGGCCCGCGCGGTCGAGGGCGACGATGCTGAGCGCCGCGAGCAGGCGCTGCTCGTCGGTGGAGCCGACCCCCACGACAACCGTCGGGGACGGACGCGACGTCGCGGGCAGGCACGCCGTGACGGCGAGCACGCACGCGACGAGGGCGGCGAGCACGATGCGGGGCCGATGCGGAGCGCAGGGGCGCATACGGCGAGTCTGCCGTCAGTTGCCCGGTGCCGCCGACGCTACGCTGGTCGGCGCCCTCCCTTTCGAGAAGGACCGTAGCCGCATGCACCGAAGAGCTCTGCTGAGATCCGCCGGCCTGGCAGCGGGGGCTCTCGCCGCCGGTGGAGCCCTCGGCGCGTGCGGCGAGGAGGCGCAGCCCCCCGGGCGACCCCCCGGCAAGGCGTCGGTGGAGACGAGCACCGGCGAGGAGCAGAGCCTGGTCGTGATCAGCGCCTCGTTCGAGACCCTGGCCGGCACCGACCGGCGGTTCGCGTTCGGGGTCACGACCGCCGACAGCGTCCCCCTGCGCGAGGCAGACCTCGACGTCCGGGTCCACGACCTCGAGGGCAACGAGCTCGCGGGGCCGTTCCCCGCGGAGTTCGTCGACGCCGGCGGACCGCTCGGCGTCTACGTCACCCGCATCGACGTCCCCGAGCCGGGACGCGTCGTCGTCGTCGTCCGCGACGGGGACGCCGTCGGCGAGGTGGCGGTGAGCGTCGTCGCCCCGGAGGACAGCAAGCTGCCGGTGCCCGGCGAGGCCGCGCCCGTCACCGCCACGCCGACCGTGGCCGACCCGATGGGCCTCGAACGGCTCTGCACCCTCGAGCCCGAGGCCTGCGGCATGCACGAGGTCAGCCTCGACGAGGCGATCGCCGGCGGCCGGCCCGTCGTGCTCCTCTTCGCCACCCCCGCCTATTGCCAGACCGCGGTGTGCGGGCCCGCCGTCGAGAACCTCGAGGCGGTGCGCACCGACGGCGACTGGGGCGACGTGGCGTTCGTCCACGTCGAGATCTACAGCGACGCTGGGCGGAGCCTCACCCCGCCCGTGGTCGAGTGGAACCTGCCGAGCGAGCCCTGGGTGTTCACGATCGCGGGCGACGGCACGGTCGTCGACCGCCTCGATGCCATCCTCGTCCCCCAGGAGCTGCGCGCAATGACGAGCGCGCTGCTGTAGAAGGTCCCTGGTCAGGCCCGGCGCAGGAGGGCCGCGAGCTCGGCGGCTGCGGCGGCGGGTCGGGCAGCCTCGCTGAGGGCGCGGACCACCACGAGGCGGCGCGCGCCCGTGGCGAGCACCGCGGGGGCGGTGGCGGGCGCCATGCCGCCGGTCACGAACCACGGCCGGTCACCGGCGACGGCCGCGGCGTGACGCAGCGGCTCGAGGCCGATCGGTGGCCGGCCCTGCTTCGTCGGCGTCGCGTGGACGGGTCCGACGGCGAAGTAGTCACAGTCCTCGACGAGCGCCCGGTCGATCTCCGCGACGGTGTGCGTGGAGCGGCCGACGATCCGCTCGACCCCGACGATCACGCGCGCCTCGGCGGGCAGGGCGTCGTCCTGGCCGACATGCACACCGTCGGCGTGGACCTCCACGGACAGGGACGGGTCGTCGTTCAGCACGAACAGGGCACCGTGGCGCTCCGCGGCGGCCCGGAAGACCGCGGCGGCCGCACGCAGCTCGTCGACGCCCGCGGCCTTGTCGCGAAGCTGCACGACGTCCACCCCGTTCGCGAGGACCGCGTCGAGCAGCTCGGGCAGGTCGCCCTGCTCGGCGCGCCGGTCCACGCACAGGTAGAGCACCGCGTCGGCGAGCCGCCGCCGCCGCCAGTCCCCGTCGCGGGTCACGGCCCGCGGCTCCCCACGGGCGCGCCGGGCGCGGCCTCGGCGGCGGGGTCGCGCAGGGGCCCGTCGCCGCACCCCCGGGTCCTCACAGGGCCGGGTCGGCGAGGTTCAGGCCGCTGAGACGTGACTCCAGGCGCGCCACCTCCGCCGCGACCGCATCGATCTCGCGGGTGAGCTGCACGTCGAACTGCGGGTAGAGGATGTGCAGGCTCGTCTCGGCCGCCCCGATCTGCCACCCGGCGGCGTCGCAGTACTCACCGAGGGCGAACTCCCAGGTGAAGAGTGCCTCGGAGCCGTCGTCGTGCACCCACTCGGTGAGGTAGCTGTTCGCCCGGCGCGCGTACTGCAGCACCCCCCGGCGGTCCTTCTGCACGGCGGAGAAGCCGAACGCCACGAGATCGTGGTGGAACCCGTCCGGTCGCGCGTCGGTCATGGGGTCGCAAGGATAGGGCAGCGCTCTGCCTCCCGCGAAGCGCGCCCACCCCGCCGTAGACTCACTGCCGGTATGGACATCACCTCGAGGACCGTCGCCGGCGACGGCTCCGTCACGGTGGGCAGCCTCGTCGCAGCCCGCTACCGCCTCGTCGCACGCATCGGCGCCGGCGGCATGGCGACGATCTTTCGCGCCCGCGACGAGACCCTCGACCGCGATGTCGCGGTGAAGGTCCTCCACGGCCACCTCGCGGACGACGCCACCCTGCTCGAGCGGTTCCGCTCCGAGGCCCGGCTGGCCGCCTCGCTGCTCCACCCCTCGGTGGTCAACGTCTTCGACCAGGGCGTGGCCGACCTGCCCTACATCGTCATGGAGCACGTCGACGGGCCGTCGCTGCGCGAGATCCTCACCGCGCGCGGGCGACTCCCCCCGGGGGAGGCCCTCGCGGTCATCGAGCCCGTCTGCCACGCGCTCGCCCGCGCGCACGCGTCAGGGCTGATCCACCGGGACGTGAAGCCCGAGAACGTGCTCATCGCCCCCGACGGGACACCGAAGGTGGCCGACTTCGGCATCGCGCGGGCGGTGGCGGAGACCGGGCACACGCAGACGGGTGCGCTCATCGGCAGCGTGCACTACCTCGCCCCCGAGCTCGTGGACGGCCGGGAGGCCACGCCGGCGAGCGACCAGTACGCCGTCGGGGTCGTGCTGTTCGAGCTGCTGACCGGCCGCAAGCCCCTGCCGGCCGACAGTCCCATGGCGATCGCCGTGCGCCACGCACGTGAGAGCGTGCCCCCGCCGAGCGCGTTCGTGTCCGACTCCTCGCGCGCCCTCGACCGGGTGGTCACCCGCGCGACGGCGATCAACCCCGACAAGCGCTATCCCGATCTGCTCGCCCTCGTTGCGGCGCTCCGCGCCGCCGTGCCGGGCGGTCCGCGACCGGTCACCGTGAGCGCCGCCGACGGGGCCGAGCGCACGCTCGTCATCCCCGCGGAGACGGCGGAGACGGTGTCGGTGCCCGCGGTCTCGTCTGCGGAAGACGGCGCCGGGGCGGCTCCGCGGCGCCGTCGGCCGGCACGACTGCGCAGGGCGCTCGTCGCGTTGCTCCTGCTCGCCGCCGCCGTGGGTGGCGCCTTCGCCGTCTGGAACTTCCTCCTGGCACCCGTCACCGGGGTGCCCGGGCTCCTCGGCACTTCCCAGGAGGAGGCCGCGGCCGAGCTCGCGCGCCTCGGCCTGGAGCTGACGGTCGCCGGCAGCGAGCACGACTTCGCCATGCCGGCCGGCCACGTGCTCGCACAGGATCCCGGGCCGGGCGCGCGGCTGCGTCGCGGCGGGTCCGTCGCGGTCGTCGTCTCGGCGGGCCGGGCACCGGTCGTCATGCCGGGTGTCGCGGGCTTGGAGCGGGAGGAGGCACTCGCGCTGCTCCAAGGCCCCGAGTACCGCTTCGAGGTGCGCGTCGACGAAGAGCACTCGCGCGTGCCGGCCGGCCAGGTGCAGGCGCAGATGCCCCCCGAGGGTGAGGCGCTCACCCAGGGTGACGCCGTCGTCATCAACGTCTCGCTCGGCGTCCGGCAGGTCACCGTGCCCGACTTGTCCGGCATGGACCGCGCCGAGGCCGAGGAGGCGCTCGCCGAGGCCGACCTTCTCGCGGCGTTCACCGGCGAGTACAGCGACGAGTTCCCCACACCCGGCGACGTCATCCGCCAGTCGGTCGGTCCCGGGACCGAGGTCGACGAGGGCTCGACGGTGACCGTGACGGTCTCCCGGGGCCCGGCGACGGTCGAGGTGCCCGACGTGCGCAACGACCCGGTGGCCGACGCGGTGGCCGAGATCGAGGGCGCCGGCCTCGTCGCGCGGGTCGTCGCCGAGCCACGCCCGCGCCTCGGACCGTTCCCCGCCGGGCGCGTCGGGCGCATCGAGGTGCAAGACCCCGCTCCCGGGACGAAGCTGCGCCGGGGCCAGACGGTGACGCTCTACACCTTCTCCGAGGGCTGAGCGCCTGCCGCTCCCCCGAGGCTCTCCCCCCGGGCAGTCACACCCCCCGCGTACGGTCGTCCCATGACCCGCCTGACCCTGCCGCAAGGGGCCCCACGATGAGCGTTGTCGACCGCATCCCCGAGCTTCCCGTCGAGGTCGTCCGCAGCCCGCGGCGGCGCAAGACCGTCGAGGCCCGCATGGTCGGCGGCGTGCTGCGCGTGTCGATACCCGCCGCGATGACCGCCGCCGAGGAGGCGCACTGGGTCAGGGAGATGAGCCGGCGGGTCGCCCGCAAGGTCCGGTCCGGGGCGGTCGACCTCGACCGTCGCGCCGCGGATGTCGCCGCCCGCTACGGACTGCCCCGCCCCGCGGCGATCCGCTGGGTGGACAACCAGGAGTGGCGCTGGGGCTCGTGCACGCCCGCGCACGGCACCATCCGCCTGTCCCGCCGCCTGGCGGCCTACCCGCCGTGGGTGCTCGACTACGTCATCGTTCACGAGCTCGCCCACCTCGCCGAGCCGAACCACAGCCGAGCCTTCTGGGCGCTCGTCGGCCGTTACCCGAAGGCCGAGCGCGCACGGGGCTTCCTTATCGCCAAGGGTGACGACCCCGACGACTAATGTTGCGGCGGTCTCCTCCAGGCGACCAATTGACGCATCACTCCGGTTCGAGTACGGTCCCGCCACGGATGCAAGGCATCCAGCGGGGCGCAAGGCGGGATGGGACTCGGGGGAGGAACGCTTTCTTCACCCTGTGTCAACCCTGCCCGATCGTGCCGACTTTGTCCTGTTTGAGGCGCACACGGGGGGTAGCGATGCTCCAGGGAAATGCTGTTCAGCAGAATGCAGCTCGTGGGCTGCGCGCCAGTCTGGCGGCAGTGGTCGGTCTGTTGCTCCTGCTTGCGCCGATGCCGGCGGAGGCGGCGCACAACGCCCTGCCGGAGATCACCTCGGCCGGGCCGCTGGAGCGGATCATCATCAGCGACGAGCTGAACTGCCAGGTCAAGCACGCGGCGGACTCGGTCTTCTCCTTCTACCCCTCGTCTGACCCCACCGGGGCCTGCGCCACGCTGGTGGCGACCGGCGGGACGCTGTACGGACCCACACACATCGCGGCGGGAAGCGGCGCGACACCGCGCACAGCGTTCACGCGCGTGAGCCAGAGTGCGGTGACCGGGACCGGCACCGGCGCAGACCCCTACCGCCTCGTGACCGTCGTCGACCTCGGGGACACGGGTCTGCGCCTGAGGCAGACGGACTCGTACGTCGTCGGTGAGGAGAGCTACCGCACCGACGTGCGCCTGGACAACACCGGCAGTGCCGCCGCCCCGGCGATCGTCTACCGCGCCGGTGACTGCTACCTGCAGGGCAGCGACTTCGGGTTCGGGCGTGTGGACGCCAACGGGGCTGTTGCCTGCACGACGTCGACCGCGCCGGGCGCCCGGATCGAGCAGTGGCTGCCGATCACCCCGGGCAGCAACCACTACCACGCCGGCTACAGCCAGGTGTGGTCGCGCATCGGTGCGCAGCTGGCCTTCCCCGACACCTGCCGGTGCAACGAGCTCATCGACAACGGGGCGGGGCTCAGCTGGACGGTGACCGTGCCGGCCGGGGGTGCCTTGACCCTCTCGCACCTCACGACCTTCTCCCCGATCGGCAACGTGCCGCTGACGACCACGAAGACCGCGGCCTCTCCGACCACCCCCGCCGGTGGTCAGAACTCCTACACCATCACGGTGACGAACCCGAACGTTGCCGCCGCGACCCTGGACACGATCACCGACACGCTCCCGGCAGGCTTCAGCTATGTCGCGGGGAGTTCGAGCGGTGCCACCGTCACCGATCCGGCGGTGGTCGGCCAGGCGCTCACGTGGAGTGGCCCCTTCACGGTTCCCCCCGATGGGGGCACGACGTCCCTGGCGTTCAACGTCGTCGTGGCCGCGACACCGGGCACCTACCACAACGAGGCACACGCGACTGCGAGCGGGCTGACCGTGAGTCCCACGGGGCCGACCGCGCCGGTGGAGGTGACCGCGGGGCAGACTCCGACGGAGGAGCAGTGCACGCCGCTGCTCGCGGGCCAGACGATCAACGTCGGCCAGGTCTGCGTCAGTCACGACGCCACCGACCTCATCGTGACCTACCGCACGACCGGCGGCTGGGTGCTCACCGAGACCCACCTCGCCGTCGGGAACGAGGTTGGCGACATCCCGGCCACGCGGCGCGGCGCCAACGCGGGCCAGCCCACCCCGGGCCACTTCCCGCACAAGGCTCGGCATAGCCCGGCCGTGAACACCTACTCCTACACGATGCCGCTGGGAGATCTTGACCCGGCGGAGGGCATGGTCGTCGCCGCGCACGCCAAGGTGCAGCGGGTCGTGGACGACACGACGGCGGAGGAGTCCGCCTGGGGGGCGGGGCAGCGGTTCGTCCAGCGTGGCAACTGGGCCACCTACTTCTGGTACTCCTCGACTCCGTAGGCGCGGACCGACACCGACCAGGGAGACCACCAGGCGAGATCGGTGGTCTCCCTTCATTGGGAGCCTGAGCATCTCGTGGTCCGTCGACGGTGGAAGCGTCGAACAGATCCGTCGTGCCGTTGCGCTCATAGTCGTGGGTCATCGTTCCGGCCCGGCCGGGTTCCATCGGCAGAGACGGCTGGGTACGGTCAGCGCCTGCGTTTGGGTCCGGACGACGCGCCAGCCCCTACGAGGCGCTCGCCGCATTCACGTCCCGCATGATCGGGACGACGCCCGGCAGCGGGATGCTCGTCGAGATGGCCCCAACGGTCGCGAACGCGGTGGGCGCCGGGGCAGGAGAGGTGTGGTTGCGGGGCGGCTCGCAGCTGCGCCGCTCGGCCCGCTGGCCCGGCGCCGCCGGACAACCGCAGCGACGTCAACGCCGCGCAGGTGCGGCTTGTCAACACCGCCTCGAGTGGGAGCAAGATCGTCTCTGCGGTGCCGGACCAGGGCACCTTGCACGATAAGAACCCGGCCTATTGGCGCGCGCGCTAACCTCCCGACCCGCCGGTGCGCAGGACGCGGCGCAGCGCCTCGGCGGCGAGGCGGCAGTCCGCGCGCGACACGTCGGGGTGGGTGACGAGGCGGACCGTGCGCGCGTCCATGGCGCCGGCGAGCACGCCGAGGTCGGCAAGGGCCCCCACGACGAGGTGCGCGTCGACGTCCTCGACGTAGACGATGTTCGTCTGCACCTGGGCGAGGTCGACGCCCTGCGGGCAGACCTCCTTGGCCGCCTCCGCGAGCATCCGGGCGTTCGCGTGGTCCTCCGCCAGCCGGTCGACCATCTGCTCGAGCGCGACGAGCCCGGCCGCGGCGATCACCCCCGCCTGGCGCATCGCCCCGCCGTAGCGCCGCCGCCACTGGCGGGCCTCGGCGATCGCGTCGGCGGCGCCGACCATGAGGCTGCCCACCGGGGCGCCGAGCCCCTTGGAGGTCGAGAACATGAGCCCGTCGACGAGCCGGCCGTACACGTGGGGCTCGACGCCGGCGGCCACGCACGCGTTGAAGACGCGGGCGCCGTCCATGTAGAGCGGCACGCCGGCAGCCGCGCAGACGCCCTTCAGCGCGGCTAGGTCTTCGACGCCGTAGTAGGTGCCGCCCCGGCGGTTGTGGGTGTGCTCGACCCACACGAGCGACGTCGGGGTGAGGGGGAAGGCGTCGGGGCGGATCGCGGCGGCGACCTGCTCAGGGCTCAGCAGCCCGTAGGCGCCCGCCACAGTGCGGAACTGCACGCCGGCGAGCAGGGCGCCCGCGCCCGCCTCGTAGTTCACGACGTGCGCGTCGGCCTCGACGACGACCTCCGTCGCGGGGCGCGCGAGCACCCGCAGCCACAGCTGGTTGCACATCACCCCCGACGGGCAGAGCAACGCGGCCTCGCGGCCGAAGCGCTCGGCCGCCACCTCCTCCAGGCGCGCGACCGTCGGGTCCTCGCCGTAGACGTCGTCGCCCACGACAGCCGCGGCCATGGCCGCGCGCATCGCGGGCGTCGGCCGGGTCACCGTGTCCGAGCGCAGGTCGACGACGGCCTCAGCCAAAGAAGACCTCGGCGACGCGGTACACCTCCGGCGGCACGGTCTTCAACGTCGCGGTGGCCTCCCGCAGCGGCACGGGGACCACCGCGTTGCCCTGCAGGCCGACCATGGCGCCCCACTCGCCGCGGGCGACGGCGTCGACGGCGGCGACGCCGAGCGTCGACCCGAGCACGCGGTCGAAGGCGTTCGGCGAGCCGCCCCGCTGCACGTGCCCCAGCGTGGTGACGCGCGTGGCGAAGCCGGTGCGCTCCTCGATGATCGGTGCGAGCACGTTCCCGAGGCCGCCGAGCACCGGCCGGCCGAACTCGTCGCGGTCGTAGTCGGGTAAGCCGACGGTCCCCTCGACGGGCACGGCCCCCTCGGCGACGACCACGATCGAGAACGGTCGGCCCATGCCGTGGCGCCGCTTGAGATGGCGGGCCACGCGGTCGATGTCGAAGGGGTGCTCGGGGATGAGGATGGCGTCGGCGCCTCCGGCGAGTCCCGCGTAGGTGGCGATCCAGCCGGCGTTGCGGCCCATGACCTCGAGGAGCATCACGCGGTTGTGGCTCTCCGCCGTCGAGTGGAGGCGGTCGACCGCCTCGGTCGCGATGTCGAGGGCCGTGGAGAAGCCGATGGTGAACTGCGTGCCGGACAGGTCGTTGTCGATGGTCTTCGGCACCCCGATGATCGGCACACGGTGCACCTCCCACAGCGCCGTCGCCGCGGACAGCGTCCCCTCGCCGCCCACGACGATGAGGCCGGAGAGCCGGTGGATGTCGAGCGCCTCGCGCACCCGCTCGACGCCCCGGTCGGCGGCCTCGGGGTTCGTCCGGCTCGTGCCGAGGACCGTGCCGCCCCGGTGGAGGATCCCTCGGGTCGACTCGAAGGTCAGCGGCTCGGCGGCGCCGTCGAGCACCCCGCGCCACCCGTTGCGGAAGCCCGAGACCGCGATGTTGTGCTCGTCGATCCCGCGGCGCACGACCGCGCGGATGACCGCGTTGAGGCCGGGGCAGTCACCCCCGCCGGTGAGGATGCCCACCCGCGTGCTCATCGCACGGCGGAGGGTCGCGCACCGCGGACGGTCACGTCTCCCCCTTCGGATCGGGTCGGCACCGGGTCTCCGGCTCGCGGCAGGTTACCGAACCGCGCCCGGGCGCTGTCACCGCGCCGCGGTGCCATGCTACGGGGGTCCGGCGGCTACGGGAGCGAGCGTGACGAGGATCCTGACGATCGACGCGGGCACGACGGGCATCACCGCCCTGGTCCTCGACGAGAACGGCACGGTGCGCAGCCGGGGCTACCGCGAGTTCCCCCAGCACTTCCCCCGCCCCGGCTGGGTCGAGCACGACCCCGACTCGATCTGGAGCGCCACACTCGAGGCGGTCATCGAGTCGCTCAGCCGCGCCGGGACCACGGCCGGCCAGCTCAGCGCCCTCGGCATCACCAACCAGCGCGAGACGACGGTGCTGTGGGACCGGGCGTCGGGCAGGCCGGTGCACCGCGCGATCGTGTGGCAGGACCGCCGTACCGCCGGCCACTGCGACCGCCTGCGCGGCGAGGGGCACGTCGACACGGTGCGGGCGCGTTCGGGGCTCGTGATCGACGCCTACTTCTCCGGCACGAAGCTCGCCTGGCTGCTCGACCACGTCGAGGGCGCGCGCGCCGCCGCCGCGAGCGGCGACCTCGCGTTTGGCACCGTCGACACGTGGCTCCTCGCCCGGCTCACCGGAGGACGCCTGCACGCCACCGAGCCTTCGAACGCCTGCCGGACGATGCTCTACGACATCCGCGCGGGCGCGTGGTCCGAGGAGCTCTGCGCCCTGCTCGGGGTGCCGACCGCGGTCCTGCCCGAGGTGCGACCCTCCGCCGGCGAGTTCGCCCGCACCGACCCCGACGCCTTCCTCGGCGTGGAGGTGCCCATAACCGGTGTCGCCGGCGACCAGCAGGCCGCCCTGTTCGGGCAGGGCTGCTGGACACCCGGCACGTCGAAGAACACCTACGGGACCGGCAGCTTCGTCCTGCTCAACACCGGCACCGACGCACCGTACAGCCAGCGCCTCCTCACCTCCTGCGCCTGGGAGGTCGACGGGCGCATGACCTACGTGCTCGAGGGGTCGATCTTCGTCACGGGCGCCGCCGTCCAGTGGCTCCGCGACGGTCTCGGGCTCATCTCCTCCGCACGCGAGACCGGCCCGGTGGCCGAGACGGTCGACGACACCGGCGACGTCTACCTCGTGCCGGCGTTCACGGGGCTCGGTGCCCCGCACTGGGACCCCTACGCCCGCGGCACGATCGTCGGGTTGACCCGCGGGACCTCCCGCGCACACCTCCTGCGCGCCGCCGTCGAGGCGATGGCCTTCCAGACCCGTGACGTCGTGGAGGTCATGGAGGCCGACTCCGGCGTCGCGCTCAGCGAGCTGCGGGTCGACGGGGGCGCCTCGGCCTTGGACCTGCTCTGCCAGTTCCAGGCGGACCTGCTCGGCGTCGACGTGCTCCGTCCGACGACCGCGGAGACGACCGCACTCGGTGCCGGCTACCTCGCGGGTCTCGGGGCGGGGGTGTGGGGGTCCACCGACGAGCTCACGGAGCTCTGGCGCCTCGACCGGCGCTTCACCCCCGCGATGGCGCGCGGGGATGCGGACCGCCGCCAGGCACGGTGGCGGGCGGCCGTGGAGCGCAGCCGGGGCTGGGCGCGCGACTGACGGCTCAGTGCTCGGGGCGCCGGCCACGGCCGAAGACGGGCGGCCCTTCGGCGCCGCGGCACACGACGGGCATCGGGTCCTCGCCCTTCAGCGCGAGCACGCGCGCGGCGGCCTCGTCGAGGCGATCCGCGTCGACCCGGCCCGTCTCGACCGCCTCGACGAGGGCGTCGCGCATCGCGCGGGCGTGGTTGCCGTCGGTGGCGAGCACGGCGTCGGCGCCCGCAGCGACGGCCATGACCGCCGAGCTGGGGAAGTCCCAGGTCCGGTGGACGGCGCCCATGCCCGTCGAGTCGGTGATCGCCACGCCGTCGAAGCCCATCCGCCGCAGGAGCGCGTAGGCCGGCGGGGCCAGGCTCGCCGGCAGGTCCGGGTCAAGGGCCGTGTACGCGACGTGGCCCACCATGACGAGCGGCACGCCCGCGTTGATCTGCGCGGCGAACGGCAGGAGATCGGACGCCTCGAGCTCGTCGAGGGAGGCGTCGACCACCCCGAGCCGCCAGTGACTGTCGACGTCGCTGCGCCCGTGGCCGGGGAAGTGCTTCGCGGTGGGCAGGACGCCCGCCGCGGCGAGCCCGGCGGAGAACGCGAGCCCGTACTCGGCGGCGCGTTCGGGATCGCGGGAGAACGAGCGGTCGCCTATGACGCCCCGGGCGGGACCGTCGTCGACGTCGACCACAGGCGCGAGGTTCGCGTCGATCCCGAGCTCCGCCAGGGATTGGCCGAGGTCGCGGGCGAACCGGCGCACGTCGGCCGGGTCCCCGCGCGCCGCGAGGGTGCGCGCCGAGCTCGTGCGGCCGAGCAGGGCCCCGAAGCTCGAGACCCTGCCGGGCTCCTCGTCCGTCACGACGAGGAGCCCGTGGCGTGCCCCGCCCCGCAGGCCGCGGACGAGTTCACGGACCTGCCATTCGTTCTCCACGTTGGCCTTCGTGAGGAAGACCCCGCCGACACCGACCTCGCGCACCTCGGCGACCAGCCGGTCCCCGGGTGCGAGGACCCCGGGCAGGCCGACGATGAGCACCTGGCCCGCGCGCTGCTCCAGCGAGGCGCCCGCACAGGTGGGCTCTGTGGGCGGCGGCGCCGGGGCCGGGCGGTCCGCCGCCAGCGCGGGCGCTTCGGCGGGGCTCTGCACCCCGATGACGACGGCTGTGCCGAGGCCGACCAGGAAGCCGACCGCCAGCAGCACTGGCAGAACCACCCTGCCGCCCACTACCCTGCCTTGCGGATGACGAGCTCGTCGTCGTCGAGCATCTCGCCGAGCTCGTCGAGGTCTCCCGAGCCGATGATGACCTCACCGGACTTCACCTTCGCAGCGTACTCGTCGACGTACTCCTGGCCCGACAGCATCATGAGCTCGTACATGAGCTCGTCGGTCGCGCTACGCAGCGCGAAGCGGTCGGAGTCGGCGGACCCGTACCGGCCGGCGATGTCGAGGGGCCGACCGACCCGGATGCCCGCCCGGCGGATCTTCGGCACCTTCGCCGTGGGCGGGAGGATCTCGAAGGTGCCGATCATCGCGACGGGAATGAGGGGGGCGCCGGTGCGCATCGCGAGACGCGCCGGTCCGGTCTTGCCCCGGTACAGCCGCCCGTCCGGGGAGCGGGTGCCCTCCGGGTAGATGCCGAGCAGGCGCCCGGACTCGAGGATCTCCTGGCCCCTGCGCAGGCTCGCCTCCCCCGCGTTGCCGCCCTGGCGCGCCACCGGCATCACGCCGACGTTCTCGAAGAAGTAGCGCTTCCAGCCCCTGAAGTAGTCGCTCTTACCGAGGAAGAACACGGGCCGGTCGATGACCGCGGGCAGGAAGACGGAGTCGAGGAACGACAGGTGGTTGGACGCGAGGATGGCTGCGCCCGAAGCAGGGATGTGCTCGAGCCCCTCCGTCCTCGGCCGGTAGACCGCGTTGACGACCGGGGGGATGACCGCGTGCAGGACCCGGTACAGCGGCGGACCGCGGTCCTGCTTGGCCACTGGGTCATCCTCTCCGCGGTGGCGGCCCGCGCGGGCGGCCGCTGCGTGGCCGGGCAGGGGTAATCTCGACGGGAGTTTACGCGAACCCGCGCCTGCCATCGCCGGAGAACCCATGCCATCCGACCGCGAGACGACCACGCAGCTCGCCACGTTCGACCCGTCCCTGGCGGAGGCGGTCGCAACGGTGCTGCGGCGCCAGGGCGTACCGGCCGTGACCGGGCCCGCGCCGGGTCCCGGCCCCGACGACGACGTCGAGGTCCGCGTGCCGCCCGAGCGCCGCGACGAGGCGCTCGGGCTGCTCGCCGGTCACATGGAGGAGATTCGCGCGATCGTGCACGCCGGAAACTCGGTGACCGCCACGCCGCTGCCGCTCGTCGAAGGGGACGCCGAGCAGGTCGGCACCCCGCTCGTCATGTCCCGCGTGCGGTCGATGGGGCTCGGCGTCGCGGTGCTGCTCGTGCCGCTGCTCGTCGTGACCCTCGCCCAGACGGGCCTGCCGGTCGGCTACGCGATCGCCGTGTTCTTCGTCGGGCTCGTCGCCGTCGTCTACTGGCGCAACCGCGACGACCGGGCGTAGGTCACGCCCCGGTCGTGGCGGCGACGTCCATGGCGAGGAGCGCCGCGCCCACGAACCCGGCCGCGTCGGCGAGCCCGGCGGGCTCCAGGAGTGGCAGCGGCCGGTGCGCACGGCCCATGAGCCGCTCGGCGAAGGCGGCGCGGGCCGGTTCGAGCAGCAGGTCCCCGGCTTCCATGGCGCCGCCACCGACGACCACCATCTCGGGGTCGAGGGCGTTGACGAGGGAGGCGATGCCGACGCCCAGCCAGAACCCCGCGCGGGCGAGCAGGCCCTCGGCGAAGGGGTCGCCGGCTTCCGCCGCCTGTGTGACGGTCTTCCCCGTCAGGGCTGCCGGCGCCGCGCGCGCAAGCGGGGAGGCGTGCGGCATCTCCCCCGCCGCGAGGGCCTCGCGGGCTGAGCGCCCGATCGCTGTCCCGCTCGCGAGCGCCTCGAGGCACCCGCGGTTGCCGCAGGGGCACGGCGGACCGCCCTCGAGGAGGATGACGTGCCCGAGCTCGGCGGCGAGCCCGTGGGCACCCCCGACGAGGCGGCCGTCGAGCACGAGGCCGCCACCGACGCCCGTGCCGACCGTCACCATGACCATGTCGGATGCTGCCGACCTACCCGCGCCGGCCCGGAACTCCCCCCAGGCAGCGACGTTCGCGTCGTTGTGAACGGTCACCGGGGTGCCGAGGGCGCGCGCGAGCTCGTCGCGCAGGGGGTAGTCCGCCCACGCGATGTTCGGCGCGTAGCGCACGACGCCGACGCGGTCGATGATGCCGGGGGCTCCGACGCCGACGGGCAACACACCCACCCCCGCCTCGTCGCACAGCTCCCGGACGATCTCGACGACGAGGGGGGCGACCTCGCGGGCGTCGCCAGGGGTGGCGTGGCGGCGGGCGGCGACGACCACGCCGTCGGCGCGCGCCAGCCCCGAGGCGATCTTCGTGCCCCCGATGTCGACGCCGACGGCGAGCGCCACTTAGAAGCGGAGCAAGGCGGCCACGGGGTGCCCGTCGAGGCGCACCTCGTCGCGGAAGAACTCGATGTGGGTGTCTGCGCGGACGGCCTCGTCGATCATCTCGTCGACGAGGTCATCGACCGGGGTCACCGGCGTGCCGTAGGCCGCAGCCTCCTGCTCGTGCAGGGCGAGCGCCCCGCTGCTGCTGCGGTAGCCGGGGACGCCCGCGCCCTCGACGACGAAGAGCACCTCGGCACGCTTGCCGTTGATGGCCTCGATCACGTGACGGATGCCGCGGGCGGCCTTCTCCGCCTGGCCCTGGGCCGCGGCGAGCCGTTCGAGCAGGTGGCTGCGCCGCGCGCTGACGAGCTGCTGCTCGACCTGCTGGAAGCGGGAGAGCAGGTCGTGGGCCTCCACCTCGAGCGGCAGGCTCATCGGCTCCCCGTGCACGACCCGCTGCAGGTGGGGGTGGAGGTTGCGGGAGAACTCCATGACCTCGTGGTGGGGACCCGCGAGCACCAGGGCGTCGATGGTCTGGTCCTCGTGCAGGCGGAGGAGGATCTCCCCGGTGTCCTTCATGTGGTGGAGGACCTGGTGCTCGATGTTCTTCTCGAATCGGCGCGCCGACCAGCCGCCCTTGCGGTGCTGGCCGTGGACGTCGGACTCGATGCCCTGGTACTCCCAGACGACCCCGAGCTGGTAGCGGAAGATGCGTGCCTTGTCCCGCTCGATGATCGCCAGCGCGAGGTGGTGGTGGCGGCCGAGCAGCGCCTCGAGGGGGACGACGTAGGGTCGGTCGTTGACCCGCACGATGTTGCGCACGCCCAACGCGAGCTGGACCTGTTCGAAGATCAGCCCGTCGGAGGAGAACAGCCCGATCCCGCGGATCCCGCTGCGGTCGAACTCGTCGCGGACCCAGCGGGTGATGGCCGTGGCGTCGGCCTCGACCGCGCTCCGTGCCGGCTCGCCCAGTGTGTCGGCCTGGCGCCGGGCCTGGCGGAGCAGCCCGTCAAGGCGCGCCTCGTAGTCGGCTGATCGGGGGAGTCGTGCACCGTCGGTGTTGAGGTACACGCTCGTCACGGGAGCTTCGGTGGGAGGACGGTCGACGAGCTTGCGGATCTCGGCAGCGGTCAGCTCCACGGGCATCTCCTTCCGTCGCGGGGTGATCTGCCCCGCTCAGTCGATGTCTGCCGACCTCCGGCCGGGAGGTGGTCATCACCTGCAGCAGGACGCACACCGGGCAGTGGGCGCACCCGCCGTTGCCGCCGGATGCGGCGTGCTCGTGCGCGTCGTTTTCCCACGCCGGTCAGTGTAGAGGCCCGCGTCGTGCTCGCCGCACGTGGTGCGCGCTGGCCCTGAGGGTCAGGCGGCGCCCTGGTCGCCGCCCGACCCGACGCGCGCGTCGTAGACCTCCTCGGCCGGCAGGGCGAGCAGCCGGCGAGCCATGTCCTCCTTCGCCCGGACGAGCGTCTCAGCCTCGGCCGGCGTCGCGGGCCCCCGGCCGGCGAGCTCGAGGAAGTCGTCGCTCATATGCCCTGGGCGCAGCGTGAGGTCGGCGGACCGGCCGCGGTAGGCGAGACGGAAGAAGAAGGGCCCCTCCGGGCCGGGCGGCGCGTCCCGAGGCGCGATCTCGGGCGCGAGCCGGTAGCGGTTGCCGGTCACCGCCCGGGTGACCATCTCGAAGGCGTCGCGGGTGCCCGCCCCCGCGAAGGCGCTGTCGACCGTGATCGCGTAGCGCTCCGGGGGTTCGTCGGCGAGCAGGGGGAACGCGCGCTCCATGACCTTGAAGCCGTGCGCGAGACCGGCGATGGAGCTGCGGCCGTGGTACTTCACGAGGTCGTCAAAGAACACGACGATGAGCTCGCCGTGGTCGAGCACCTCCAGCGTCGCCATGGTGGTCTCCTCGGGTTCTGGCGTCTCGAGGGTGCCCTCGACGCCGGGCAGACCATTCTGCGCCCGACGGGTGTGCGCGGCGATCAGCCGTCGGGGTCAGCGCGCGCGGGCGCCGGGGGCGTCGAGCGGGTCGCCGAAGGCGGTGCCCGCAGCGGCAAACCACGTGCCCGCAGCCGCCCAGTGGTACTGGCTCGAGAGCCAGGACCCGGCGGGTCCGGCGCGCACGATCCCGCCCTCCATCGCCAGCAGGAACAGGTGACCGGGTCACTCGAGTGCACCGCGACGAGGTCGCGAACCCCGCTCACCACATCGGAAGCGGTGACGGCGAGGTGGTGGCGAGCCACAAGGCGCGCCCGGCGCTCGGCGGTCGTGATGCGCGGGCGCGGCGTCACCGCGCTGGACCGCCGGCGGGCCGCCCGCTGGTCACCCGCCGGGCGTCCACTCGGCCGCACGTCGGGCCATCTCCTCCTCGGAGACGTCCTCGACGTGGCTGGCCACGCCCCAGCGGTGCCCGAAGGGATCCTCGAACCTCCCGGAACGATCGCCGTAGAACTGGTCAGCGACCGCTTCGAGCACGCGTGCGCCCGCCTGCACGGCGCGATCGAAGACCGCATCGACGTCCTCGACGTAGACGTGGAGGCTGACCGGGCTGCCGCCGACCGTTCGGGGGCTCGGCATGTCGGTGCCGGGCTGCTCGTCGCCGAGCATGATGACGGAGTCGCCGATCACGAGCTCGGCGTGCGCCACCGTGCCGTCGGGACCCGCCATGCGCATCCTCTCCGTCGCCCCGAGCACCGCGACGTAGAAGTCGATGGCGTCTGCCGCGCCGGCAACGATCAGGGCGGGTATGACGCGCGGATAGCCCTCGGGAATGGGGTCGACGGGCATAGGCTCTCCTGTTCATCGCAGCCGTGTGGCGGGTAGCGAACGTATGTTCGTATACCTTAGCAGAGCGCTCGCCGCCAGGCAAGGGACACTTCGGCCGACCACTCGGCGCCGAGGTCGGCGAGCCGCGCCGCCACCTCCCATGCCGCATGGGACGCGCGGCCTGCGCTGCGGCGGCTTCGAGCCGATGAACCCGCCGCAGCGTGGCCGTGCGGAACTGCGGCGCGTGACCGCAGCATCGCCGCGTCGCACCGAGAAAGCGACCCGGCGAAGCCGCCACCGTAACGGCGGAGTGTGACGGCGACGCTCCGAGCGTGTTGCGATCAGGTGAACGGTGGGGAGCGTGGCCGCAGGTCTCCGCCGTCGGTGGGCAGTCCATGACGAGCAGGTCGGGGTAGGTGGCGAAGTCGGCGATCACGTCCGGACGGCGTCCGGGCCGGCCTCCACCGTGATGCTGTCGGATACGGCGTCGGACACCTGGCGCTCGTGGGGCTCGGGAAGCTCCCGCGGGGTCATCCCACGCGGGCCATCTGCAGTCCCGGGGCGCCCGCAGCTGCGGTGAACAGGCCGAGGATCGACAGGGCGAGCACGGCGACGACGAGCCAGAGCAGCGTGCGGCCGCCGAGCAGCTCCCTGCGCCGGTGCTTGAGCGCCCGCAGGTCGACGAGGCTGCCGGCCCAGAGCAACCCGGCTCCGGCGAGCATGGGTCCCCCGGCGAGGCCGCCCCCGGTGCGCCACAGCACCACACCCCCGGCCGTCCACACCGCGAACAGCACCGCCCGGGCGAACCCCGAGCTGTAGCGGCCGAGCCCGATGTGGCCCGCGCCGGGCACGACGGCGCTGAGCGCGAAAGCCGCGGTCCACGGCTCGGCGAAGCGGCGCTCGAGCCCGGGGGGTCGGTCGTCGGCAAGCTGCCAGCGCGCGGACAGCGGCGTGGCGCACGCGCCGCACTGCAGGGACTCCACGCTCGTCCAGCGCCGACAGGCGGGGCACTCCCACTCGATGATCGCGCCGCGCCGGCGGAAGCCCTCCGCAGCCGGGTGCCCCCCGCCGTCGCCCTTCCCGGTCGGGGCCGGGTGCCCCCCGCCGTCGCCCTGCCGGGCCGCGTCGACCGCCGGGGGGGCCACCGCCCCTTCCGGCACGTCGGGCGCCGTCGGCGCGACCAGCGCGGCGTAGCACTGGCTGCACCAGTCCGCCGACTCGGCGTTCGTGGCCCCGCAGGCCGGGCAGCGCACCTACCCCTCCTCCGGGGCGACGGTCCGGCGGGCGCGGGCCCGCGCCTCCCGCTCCTGCACGGCGAGCGCCTCGTGCTGGTGGGCGAGCAGCGCGGGGTCGGGTTCGCTGCCGGGGGTCCGCCCGGCCTCGAGGCGGTCCTTCAGGCGGTGCAGCGCCGCGCGGACCGTCGCACGGTGAGCGACCAGGCGCCGCCTCCCGCCCCGGTCGGCAACGTCGACGTCGAGCAGGTAGTGCACGACGGAGCCGGTCGGCTCGTCGAGGTAGTACCACTCCGCCGCGCCGTCGAAGTCGCCGGTGTAGCGCATGCGGATGCCCTTGGCCGCACGGTTCTCGGTGACCTCGACGAGCAGGTGCTGCGGGCGCCGGATGAGCCCCGGTGGACGCAGCGTGAGCGCGACGCGCCCGTCAGCCGCGCGGCTCGTGGCTCCCGGCCACCAGAGGCCCCACCCGGCCACGTCGGCGACGACGAGGTGCACGTCGGCACGCCGCGCACGCACGAACACCGAGTCCCAGGCCCTGATGCGCATCGTTGTGAGGGTAGGCCGCCGGAGCGCTACAGGGCGACGAGCGCAAGCGCGGCTGCGCCGACGAGCGCCGCCACGACCGTGCGCAGGAGGCCCACGCGGGATCGGTCTCTCAGCGAGAACCACAGGAACGCGATCACGAACCCGGCCACGAGACCACCGAGGTGCGCCTCCCAGGCGATCCCGGGCACGAACAGCGGCAGGGCGAGGTTCAGCCCGAGCACGAGGAGCAGCTGACGCAGGCCGGCCGCACCGGCCGGAGTGTGGCGGCTGCGCAGCGACGCCGCGAGCCATGCGCCGAACAGGCCGAAGATCGCGCCGGAGGCGCCGACCGCGACGCCGCCGGGCGAGGAGAGAGCGAACGCGGCGCCACCGGCCAGCGCCGAGGCGAGGTAGAGCGTGGCGAACGGCACGCTGCCCGCCTGACGCTCGAGCTGCGGCCCGAACAGGTAGAGGGCGAACATGTTGAACAGGATGTGCGTGAAACCGGCCGGAGAGTGGAGGAACGCCGCGGTGAACAGCCGGTACCACTCGCCCCGTTCGACGAGGGGGTTGACCTGGGCGCCGGCGGCGAAGATCCGCTCCCCGACCTCGGGCAGCACCAGCCCGACGACGTGCACGGCCACGGCGACGGCGAGGATGGTGAAAGTCACCGGCGTGGCGCCACGCGCGCCGGCGCGGACGTCGCTTGCGGTGATGACCCGCGCGTTGCCCTCCGGCGCCGCGCAGTCACGGCACTTCTGGCCGACGGGGGCGCGCTGCACGCAGTCGACGCACGCGGGCCGCCCGCACGATGAGCATGCCAGGCGGGTCTCGCGGTCCGGGTGGACGTAGCAGGTCGGGAGGGAGGTGTCCGCGCTCACCGGCCCCACCCTACCCCCGCCTCCTGCGCCGGGCCCCGCAAGCACCACGGCGCACGTGGTTCACTGCGGGTGAGAGGGACGTGGCCGTTCCGGCACGGTCACGGCAGGGGGAGGCCGCGTGGACGAGCCCGGGTGGCAGGAGGCGAGGGAGCGGCCGGCTCGGCGCCTGCCGGTGGTGCTCGGGCTGCTCGCGGCGGTGGTCCTCGTCGGCCTGCTCGTGCGCGTCGACGACGGTTCGGGTGGCGACCGCAACCTCGAGGTCGCCGACGACCCCGAGCCGCGGCCCACGCCCCGGCGGACCCGCTCGCCGCGGCCACCGCGCAGCCCCCCGCCGGCTCCGCCCGAGGCGTCGGGGACCTGGACGGCGGGAGCGGCGCTGCCGCTGGCTCCGCGCGACGTCCACGGCGTGTGGTCGGGCACCGAGCTGCTGCTGTGGGGTGGGGAGCTCTGGGGGCCCGACGGCGGCCGGCGCACGTTCCTCGGCGACGGGGCCGCCTACGACCCCGCGGCGGACCGCTGGCGCCCGATCGCACCCTCGCCGCTCGCCGAGCGGGCGGGTCACGCGGCGGTGTGGACCGGCGGTGAGCTGCTCGTGTGGGGCGGCAGCGGTCCCGTCGGCTACTTCGCCGACGGGGCGGCCTACGACCCGGCGGCTGACCGCTGGCGCCCGATCGCCCCCTCGCCGCTGTCACCGCGGGCCGGCGCGAGCGCGGTCTGGACCGGCGAGGAGGCGCTCGTGCTCGGGGGGTTCGACAACGCCGGGCCGCTCGGCGACGTCGCCGCCTACCACCCCGCCCGCGACGCGTGGCGCGTCCTACCCTTCCCCGAGGCTATTGCCGGTATCGCCGGTTACCAGGGCATGGAGAGCCTCGAGGCCCTGTGGGACGGCCACACGGCGGTCCTCTGGCACCGCTGGGACTACCATCCCGGGGCTGCGCGCGTCGCGCGCTACGACCCGCGGACGGGCTCCTGGACCGACCTGCCGCCCGTGCCGGCCGCCCGAGGGTCGGCGCCGGCCACCAGGCAGCTCCTGTGGACCGGATCGGAGCTCGTGGCGGTCCTCTTCCGGGGGGACGGCCGGCCGGCGGACGTCGCGCTGCTCGCTCCCGGCGACGGCGACTGGCGGGTGCTCGAGCTGTCCCCGACCCGCTGGCGCACGTCGTCGCAGGGTGAGGGCGCGGTCGTGTGGGGTGGTGACCGCCTCTACCTGCTCCTCGGTTCGGCGCGCGGCATCGCCCTGGACGTGCACCGGGGGGAGTGGGCGCTCCTGCCCGACGCGCCCTGGCATCGCCGGGGGTGGGCGCAGTCCGCGGTGTGGACCGGTGACGCCCTGCTCGCCTGGCAGCGGGCGGACCCTCACGCCGGCCCCGACCGACCCTGGCTCGAGGTCGCGCTCTGGCGCCCTGCCGGCTGAGCCCGCTCAGGTCACTCCGGCCCGCGCGGCGAGCCGCGCGTGCTCCGCGGCCGCGAGACGGATGAACGCCTCCGCGTGGCCCCGGCCGCCGAGACCCCCCGCGGCGCTGCGGTAGGCCGCCAGGCCGGCGGCGGTGCGGACGTAGTCGACGGACTCCAGGGCCACGGCGTAGCAGCGCAGCGCCGCCTCCTTGCGCGGGTAGACGCCGGTGACGTCGAGCAGCACGTCGGCGGGCGCGGGCGTCCACACCTCGTAGCCGTAGACGTCCGCGCCGAGCCCCGCCGCGACGAGGGCGGTGTTCGCAGCGCGGTGGTCGCGGTGGGGGTCGAGCAGCGACGGGGCGTACACGGCCGCGCAGTCCCGCCCGTGCTCGGCGATGACCGCCGCGAGCGCCACGGCATGCTCGGCGAGCGCGCCGTCGGGCAGGCGGGCGAACACCGGCTCGCGGGCTCCGAGGGTCGCGCAGGCCGCCCGGCACTCCCGCTCACGTTCGCCGCCCACGCGCCGACCGGAGCGTGACCCGCCCGAGGTCGCCTCGCCGCTGGTCGCGACGAGCACCGTCACGGCGTCGCCGCGGTCGACGTGACGGGCGATCGCGCCACCGCAGCCGATCGTCTCGTCGTCGGGGTGCGGCGCGACGACGAGGACCGGCCCGGTCGGCGGTCCGGGAAGGAGGGCAGGGCCGTCGACGGCGCGGGCGGCGAGCGCGAGCCCGACCTCCCGCACCGCCGGCGGCAGTGACCGCGCGGCCCGGCGGGCGACGCCACAGGCGATCCGCCGCAGCGCCACCGCGCGACCTGCTGACCGCCGTCTACTGCGTGTAGAGCTCCTCGATCTGGGTGGCGAAGTGGCTGTGGACCTCGCGGCGTCGCAGCTTCAGCGTCGGCGTGAGCTCCCCCTCGTCCTGGCTGAAGTCGCGGTTGAGGATGACGAACCTGCGGATCGACTCGGCCTTGCTCACCGCGCCGTTCGCGTGGTCGACCGCCTTCTGCACCTCCGCCCTGACCGTTGGGTCGTTGTGGAGCTGGGCAGCGCTGGTGGCCGACAGCCCCTGTTCCTTCGCGTAGGCGGCGAGCTGCTCGGGGTCCAGCGTGACGAGCGCCGCCACGAAGGGGCGGTCGTCGCCGACCACCAGGGCCTGGCTCACGAGACGGTGCGCCTTCAGCCGCTCCTCGAGGGCCGCGGGCGCCACGTTCTTGCCACCGGCCGTGACGATGATCTCCTTCTTGCGGCCGGTGATCTTCAGGAAGCCGTCGTCGTCGAGCTCGCCGAGGTCCCCGGAGCGCAACCAGCCGTCGTCGGTGAGGATCTCCTTCGTGGCGGCCTCGTTGTGGTAGTAGCCGGCGAAGACGTTGCCGCCCTTGATGAGGATCTCGCCGTCCTCGTCGATGCGGATCTCGACCCCGGATATCGGCCGTCCCACCGTGCCGATCCGCAAGGCGTCGGGCATGTTGACGGTCGCGGGGGCGGTCGTCTCCGTGAGGCCGTAGCCCTCGAGGATCGTGACGCCCGCCGCGTGGAAGAAGTGGGCGAGGTACGGTGCGAGCGGTGCGCCACCCGACACGCAGTAGGTGATGCGCCCGCCCATCGCGTCCTTGAGCTTGGAGTACACGAGCTTGTCGACGAGGCCCCTCTTGAGGTTCGTGGCGAGACCCGGGTCACGCCCTTCGTTCACCGCCGTGGACCATTGCTGGCCGGTTGCGACGGCGAAGTCGAAGACCTTGCGCTTCGCGCCCTCGGCCTTGCGCTGCGCGCCGTTGAAGACCTTTTCGAACACCCGGGGGACGGCGAGGAGGAAGGTCGGGCGGTACGAGACGAGGTCCTCCGCGAGCTTGTCCACCGAGCGGGCGTAGCCCATCTGCACGTCCGCCTCCAGGCAGGCGAACTGGATGAGGCGCGCGAACACGTGCGCGAGGGGCAGGAACAGCAGGGTCGAGTCGTCGGCGCCGAACAGCGCCTTGAGGTTGACCTCGACCTGGCGGGCCGTCCACACGAGGTTGCCGTGGGTCAGCATGCAACCCTTGGGGTTCCCCGTCGTGCCCGACGTGTAGATGATCGAGGCGAGGTCCGTGGTCGTGAGTGCCTGCGAGCGCACCGTGACCTGCTCGGCTTCTGTGGGCCCTGCCCGCTCGGCGAGGGCGTCGAGCCCACCGTCGTCGATCACGAAGATCTCCCCGAGGTCGGGTGCGTCGTCGCGCGCGATGTCGAGGCTCTTGGCGTGGGTGGCGAGCTCGGCGATGGCGACCCTCGCCCCCGAGTCCCGCAGGATCCAGGCGCACTGCTCGGGCGAGCTCGTCTCGTAGATCGGCACGGTGACGCCGCCGGCCGCGAGCACGGCGAGGTCGGCGATGGTCCACTCCAGCCGCGTGCCCGACATGAGCGCGACGCGGTCGCCCGGCCCGACACCGAGGGCGATGAGCCCCGCGGCGACCTTGCGGACCCGCGTGCCGAGATCCTTCCAGGTCACCCCCCGCCAACCGCCGCCGTCGTGGTAGCGCAGGATCTCACGGGCGCTCGACGACTCTGCCCGTTCCCACAGCCTCGTCGCGAGGTGCTGGTCGGTCCCGACGTCGACGGGATCCGGGCCTTTGGCGTGCGTCTTCACCATTGCCGCTGCTCCTGTTTCGCGTCACTCGATCTGGTCACCTGACACTACCCAAACCGCCGACGCGGCGTGGGCGACCCGACGATTCCTCGGGCCCCACCGGGTCATTTCCGAGGGGTGTCAGCGGTCACGGTGGACTAGTCGCAGGGCCCCCACCAGCGCCTTTTCTCCCCGACGTCCGCGCAAGGGCCTGAAGGGACAAGTTCGACCCGCAGGGGATCCGCGGGACCATGCGAGAAACCGTCGCCGACCGGGAGGGACCATAGGATGAAGCCCGAACGCCAGCTGAGCGCACCGCTGTACATCCCCGAGGAGCTCCAGCTCGCCTACGGCGCCGAGGCCCGACGCCAGGTGCGGGACAGCTGGGCGGCCGCCGTCCAGCGCGACGACGACGGCCCGTCCCGGGCGGCTCCGCCGCCGCGCGGACTTCGGGCCGCACTCGTCCTCGCCATGGTCGCGTGGGGCTGCCTCGTCGCCGTGTGGTGGGGGCTCGCGCAGCGCAGCGGGTCACCGGTGTGGAGCGCCGTCGCCGTCCTCGGCGCGATCGTGTTCGTGCTCGCCACCGTGGCGCTCCCGCGCACGCTGTCGCGGGCGTGCGTGCCCGCCCGCGAGCACGCCGCCGCCTCGCTGGACTGAGGAAGCCGCCGCTACGCTTGCGGCATGGCAACCAAACCCGTCGTGCCCAGCGAGGGCTGGGGAGTGCTCCACCTCTTCTTCCACGTGCGCAGGGAGCTGCTGGAGGACGCCGGGAGCGCCGGTCGGGACTTCGTCGGCCGCCTGCAGCGCTTCAACGCCCGCGACGACTACCAGGTCCTGGCCTTCAGCGTGCTCGGGCAGAAAGCCGACCTCGGACTCGTCGCGCTCGGCCCTGACCTCGCCGAGCTCGACCAGCTCAGCATCGAGCTCACGGCCTCCCCGCTCGGCGCCGCGCTGCTGCCGGCCGCCTCCTACGTGTCGCTCACGGAGCTGAGCGAGTACACCTCGAACGCCGACGACGAGGCGCGGCGGCTCGTGGAGGAAGACGGCATGGCAAAGGGGTCCGCCGAGCACGCCGAGGCGCTCGAGGCGTTCCGTGCCCGCATGGCGGGCTACGCCGAGCACCGCCTGCATCCGAAGCTGCCGCACCGCCAGATGATCGCCTTCTACCCCATGAGCAAGCGGCGGGCGGGGCAGGACAACTGGTACGCGCTCGACTTCGCCGAGCGCAAGCGGCTCATGGCCGGTCATGCCCGCGTGGGGCGCACCTACCGGGGGCGGGTGCTCCAGCTCATCACCGGGTCGGTGGGGCTCGACGACTGGGAGTGGGGGGTCACACTGCTCGCGGACGACCCCAAAGCGCTCAAGGACATCGTGTACGAGATGCGCTTCGACGAGGTGAGCGCCCGCTACGGCGAGTTCGGGCCGTTCGTCACGGGTCTCGTCATGCAGCCCGAGGACCTGCTCGACCATCTCGGGCTGACGTAGAGCCCAGGACTTGCGCGGACGCCCGTGTGGCGTCACAGTGGACGCACCCTTAGGTTCGCCTAACCTCTACGCGTCCGGAGAGCTAGAGCCGCCCATGTCCGACCTCGCCGTCGACCGCAGGCCGGCGACCGACAGTCCCGTGGGCCCGTCCCGGCCGGCCCGCCGGGAGGGGCGTCCACGCCGCCGCGCTCGCCGTAGCCGAGCGCCGGCGTGGCTGTGGGTGCCTGCCCTGCTCGTCGCGGTCGTCATGCTCCTGCCACTCGTGTACCTCGCGGTGCGCGCCAGCGAGGCAGGCCGGCAGGGGCTGGCGATCGCGGCGGACCCCGCCACGGTGCGGGTACTCGCCAACACGGCGCTGCTGGCGGGTCTCGTAACGGCTGCCGGCGCCCTCCTCGCGATCCCGCTCGCGTGGCTCACGACACGCACGAACCTCCCCGGCCGACGGCTCTGGTCGGTGCTCACCGCCCTCCCGCTCGTCATCCCCTCCTACGTCGGGGCGTTCACCTACATCGCCGCCTTCGGCCCCCGCGGGATGCTCCAGTCGGTGCTCGCACCCCTCGGCGTGGAGCGGCTGCCCGACATCTACGGGATGCCGGGCGCGGTGCTCACGCTCACGCTTTTCACCTACCCCTACCTCCTGCTCACCGTGCGCGGCGCGCTGCTCGGCATGGACCCCGCGCTCGAGGAGGCCAGCCGCAGCCTCGGCCACTCCCCCGCCCGGACGTTCCGGCGCGTGACCCTGCCGCAGCTCCGACCGGCCATCGGTGCCGGCGCGCTCCTCGTCGCGCTCTACACCCTGAGCGACTTCGGGGCGGTGAGCCTCATGCGGTTCAACTCTTTCACGCGGGCGATCTACGTGCAGTATCAGGCGGCGTTCGACCGCACCCCGGCCGCGGTGCTCGCGGCCTTGCTCGTCCTGTTCACCCTCGCCCTGCTGGCCGTGGAGGCACGCACCCGCCGCCGCGTGCGCTACCACTCGTCGCACGCCGGCGCCCCGCGGAGCCAGCCGGTCGTCGAGCTCGGCCGGTGGCGCGGCCCGGCGCTCGCCCTGTGCTCCACCGTCGTGGTGCTCGGCCTCGTCGTGCCCCTCAGCGTCATGGGCTTCTGGCTCGCCCGCGGCCTGCGCGCCGGCGAGCCGCTGCGCCTCGTCGCGACGGCCGCCGTCAACTCCGTGCAGGCCGCCGGGCTGGCCGCCGCGGTGGCCGCCGCCGCGGCCGTCCCCGTCGCCCTCCTCGCGGCACGCCACCGCAGCCGCGTCGCGACCCTCATCGAACGCGCGACCTACCTGGGCCACGCACTGCCCGGCATCGTCGTCGCGCTGTCGCTCGTGTTCTTCGGCGCCCGCTACGCCGGCCGGCTGTACCAGACTCTCGCGCTGCTCGTGTTCGCCTACGTCGTGCTCTTCCTGCCCCAGGCGGTCGGGGCGACGCGCGCATCCGCCCTGCAGATCCCGCCGTCGGTGGAGGAGGCCGCCCGCGGGCTGGGTCGCCGCGTCCCCGCGGTGCTGCTGACGGTCACCGCTCCCCTCATCCGCCCGGGCGTCCTGGCCGGCGCGGCCCTCGTCTTCCTCACCGCCATGAAGGAGCTGCCCGCGACGCTCCTGCTCGGCCCAGCCGGTTACACGACCCTTGCCACGAGCATCTGGATCGCGACGAGCGAGGCGTTCTTCGCACGGGCCGCCGCCCCTGCGCTCATGCTCGTCGCCCTCGCCGGTGTGCCGCTGGCGTTCCTGCTCGCCCGTCATCACCGGCTGGGAGGCACGGCGTGACCGATCCGGTGATCCGACTGGAGGGCGTGCGCAAGTCCTTCGGCCGCGCGTCCCGCAAAGCCACCACCGCCAAGGGCGCGACGCCGGTGGTGCGGGCAGTCGACGGGGTCGACCTCGCGGTGACCGGCGGCCGGGTGCTCGCGCTGCTCGGCCCGTCGGGATGCGGCAAGACCACCCTCCTGCGGCTCATCGCCGGGTTCGAGCGGCCGGACGCCGGCAGCGTCACGATCGCCGGCGCGGAGGTTGCCGGGGCCCGCACCTGGGTGCCGCCCGAGCGGCGGCGGGTCGGCATGGTCTTCCAGGACTACGCGCTGTTTCCCCACCTCACCGTCGGAGGCAACGTCGCGTTCGGGCTGCCGCGGCGCCGTGCCCGCGCGCGCGGCGCCCTGCCGGGGCGGGTGACCGAGGTGCTCGAGCTCGTCGGCCTCGGCGGCCTCGCCGACCGCTACCCCCACGAGCTGTCGGGTGGCCAGCGCCAGCGCGTCGCGCTCGCGCGCGCCCTCGCGCCCGAGCCCGCCGTCGTGCTGCTCGACGAGCCGTTCTCCAACCTCGACGCCGGGCTGCGGGCGCAGGTGCGCGCCGACATCCACCGCATTCTCTCGGTGGCGGGCGCAACCGCGCTGTTCGTCACCCACGACCAGGAGGAGGCCCTCTCGGTGGCCGACGAGGTCGCGGTCATGCACGCCGGGCGCATCGTCCAGCAGGCGACGCCCGAGGACCTCTACCGCTCCCCCGCCGACCGCACGGTGGCGGCCTTCGTCGGCGACGCGGAGCTCCTGCCTGGCCACTCGGTGGGCCTGTCCGCCGAGACCGACCTCGGTATGGTCGCCCTCACCGGGCCCGTGCAGGGAGCGGTGGAGGTCGTCGTCCGACCCGAGAGCCTCGTGCTCACGAAGGACCAGACCGGGGACGCGGTCGTCGTAGCGCGGGAGTTCTACGGCCACGACCAGGTTCTCCACCTGCGGCTCGCCTCCGGCCGCCTCGTGCGGGCGCGTCTCGGGCCCGTGACCGACCTGCTGCCGGGCGACCGCTGCAGGGTCACCGTCCCCGGCTGCCATCCCGCCTTCCCCGCGTAGGCCCTGAACGGAGAACGGACTGGGCTGTCCTCGACGGCCTTGTGGACCGCTGTTGCGGTGGGGAGCCGCTCACGGCCCGTATCCCCCCTGCCGGTATGCGGCGCCGCTGTTGGGGAATTCCGCGTCAGGGAGCCGGCGCCGCGACGCCGCTCGTGTCCCCCCGGCGGCCGGCGGTGAGCCTGGCGAGCAGGGCGATCTCGCGGAGCTCGGCGCTCCGAAACCGCGGGCCGAACTGGCGGGCCACGAGGAGCGCCTCGTCGGGGCCGCCGAGAGGGACGGCGGCGACGGCGTAGCGCTGCTCGCCGTTGCTCCACGTCGGCGGCATCCACGGCGCCGGTTCGAGCCGCCGCGGCTCGGTCAGCGGCAGCCAGGGCGTCTGCGCGCTCACGAACGAAGGCCCTCCGACGCTCGCCGTGACGACCGCGGGCCGACGCGCACCCGCGCGGAGCACCGCCGCCCACGTGAGCCGCGCGGCGTCGGGCAGCTGCTCCACGAGCACGTCGAGCGCCCGCTCGGCAGGTGTCCCCGAGAGCGCGACGGCGAGCTCCAACGGGGAGCCCCCCGACCGCTCGGCGAGCGGTCGGACGTCCTCGACGACGACGCCGTGGAGCTCCTCGAGGACGTAGCGCAGGTCGACCGACTTGCCCTCGCCCACGTCGACGACGAGCTCGTCGACGGCGAAGCCGTCCTCGACGTCTACCACCTCGAGGGAGCGGATGTCCGCACCCCGCCGACCGAGGCTGGCGGCCACGGCACCGAGCGCGCCCGGCCGGTCGGGAAGGGAGATACGGACCGAGCACCGCACCGCCGTCCTCCTTGCCTCACCTTGCATCGACAGGCGCACACGGTAACGGACGCACGTTTCCGGCACGTTGAGCGCAGACTACGCGCCTGCTACGGCCCGTCGCGGTCAGACGACGCGCCGCAGGTCGCGGGGCTGGTCGGACGGATCGCGCCTGCGGGGCGCGTAGTCGGCCGACATGAGCGGGGAGGAGATGAGGAAGTCGGCGCTCGTGCGGTTGCACGCGACGGCGATGTTCCACACGACGGCGATGCGGAGCAGGGCCTTCACGTCGGGGTCGTGCGGTTGCGTCTCGAGAGGATCCCAGAAGAAGACGAGGACGTCGACGCTGCCCTCGGCGACCATGGCACCGATCTGGAGGTCCCCGCCGAGCGGTCCGCTCTGCAGCCGCTCGACGTGCAGACCGAGCTCGTGCGTGAGGATCGTGCCCGTCGTGCCGGTCGCGACGAGCCGGTGCTCGGCGAGCCCTCTGCGGTTGAAGTCCGCCCACTCGACGAGGTCGGCCTTGCAGTTGTCGTGCGCCACCAGGGCGATCGTCCTGCGCGAGCGCAGTGGATCCTTCATGGGTTGCACCGGGCGGTGCGGCGCCCGCGGGTCATGTTCCCTCCCCGTCTCGTCGCGTGTCTTCGACGCCAGGTGTAGCACCGGGCTGTGGCTGCGCCGTTACCGGACGGTGACGACCCGCGAAACGGTTGCTCCGGGCCGTTCAAACGTTCACCGCGTCCTTGAAGGCCTTCCCGGGCTTGAACGCGGGCGCCTTCGACGCGGGGACCTGCATCTCCTGGCCGGTCTGCGGGTTGCGGCCGGTGCGGGCGGCACGCTCGCGCAGCTCGAAGTTGCCGAACCCGGTGAGCGCCACCTTCTCGCCGTTCTTCACGGCCTGGGTGATCTCTTCGAGGACGGAGTCGAGAGCGCGCTGCATGTCCGCCTTCGGCAGTCCTGCCGACGCGGCCGCCGCGTCGATGAGCTCGGCCTTGTTCATCACATGCTCCTGTGGTCGGGGGGCGAGGAAGGAGGTCAACGGGCTACGTTGCCCGCTTCTCGACGTCATGGCAAGCCCGCCCCCCCGTCCGTATGGCTGCACGCCTGCCCGTCGGCGGCGCCGAGAGCCGCCCGGGGTGTGCGCGCCGGGGGCCGCCGTCAGCCCGACGGCCCGTGCGCGAGGGGGCACGCCACCCCGTGCGGGCACATGCGGGGCGCGGCCTCCCGCAGCAGGCCGATGGCCCGCGCGCGCATCGCCTCGGCGTCGTAGGGCTCCCGCTGCTCCTGCTGGCGCAGCAGGTCGGAGACGGCGAACATGTGCCCCGCCGTCTCGAGCATGTGGTCGGTGCTCGCGAGCATGACGGCCTTCACCTCCCCCCAGGGAGCGAAGTCGGATCCGTGCTCCGTGCGGTAGGTGATCCCGCGGTCGTCGAGCCGGGTGACGTCCGCGGTCAGCACCGCCCCGCTGCGCAGGGTGATGCCGGCGGTGAAGTCCATGTCCTCTGGCACGCTGGCCTCCGCGTCGACGTGGGCGGTGGTGGACGATACGCGCCGGCGCCCGTGCGGGCGTGGGCGTCAGGGCGAGGTGGTCTCCGGCGGGTGGGCGACGTAGGTCGCCACGGTGAACGACGCGGTCACCGCCACGGGCTCGGCAAGCGCGGTGCGGGGCGAGCTGGCTGTGCACCCGTGCCGGGCGACGTCGAAGGCGTGGTTCCTGATGCAGCGCACGGCGCCCTCCCAGGGCCAGCCCCCCGGCGCAGTGGGGACAGCGCAGGTAGGCGAGGACGTGGGAGAGCACTGCTCGCTTCCCCCTTTCAGGTGCCGCTCCGCCCGCGTCAGGCCCCCCGGACCGCCGACGACCTCAGGCGCCCCGCGCGGCGTCGGCGAGGCGCTGCCAGCCGTCCGGGTCGTCACCCACGGCGAGCTCGGTCCCGCACCGGACCAGGGGCAGGGCGAGCGCCGACGGATCGGCGGAAAGGCGCTCCACCCAGTCGTCCGGCGAGGCGGACACGTAGCGCAGTCCCTGCTCCTCGTAGGCCTTCGACGCGGGATCGAGGACGGCCTCGACGCCGAATCGCTGGACCCAGCGGCGCAGCTCACCCGGTGCCGGGTTGCGCCTGCGCAGGTCGACGAAGTGAACGGGCACCCGCCGCTCGCTGAAGAAACGCCGGGCCTTGCGGGTCGCCTTGGACTTCGCGGTGCCGAAGAGCTGGACGTCCATGACGCGCCGATGGTAGCGGCTCGTCTGCTACAACCGGCCCCCATGGAACCTGACCTCGCGTTCGCTCCGGCCGTCGCGCTGGCCGGCATGGTCCGTGACCGCGTGATCTCGCCCGTCGAGCTCGTCGACGGCTACCTCGACCGCATCGACCGCATCGACCCCCACCTCAACAGTTTCGTCACCCTCGACGCGGACCGCGCGCGGGACGCCGCCCGTGCCGCCGAGGCCAGCGCGGGCCGTCCCGGCACCCCTGCCTTCCACGGCGTGCCAATCGCCATCAAGGACCTCCACGTCACCGCCGGCCTGCGCACGACGTTCGGGTCGAAGGCCCTTGCCGACTTCGTCCCCGACTTCGACGAGGAGAGCGTGCGGCGGATCCGCGCCGCCGGCTTCGTCATCCTCGGCAAGACGAACGTGCCGGAGTTCGGTTCCCTGCCCGTGACCGAGCCCCTCCTCCACGGCCCGTGCCGCAACCCCTGGGACACCGAACGGACCCCGGGCGGCTCCTCGGGCGGGGCGGCGGCGGCGTTGGCCGCCGGCCTCGTCCCCGTCTCGCAGGGCTCCGACGGCGGCGGGTCGCTGCGCATCCCGGCGTCGAACTGCGGGGTGTTCGGCCTGAAGCCGGCGCGGGGGCGGGTGTCGAACGCCCCGCTGTTCGGGGACCGCCTCGCCGGCCTGTCGACCACCGGGGTGCTCGCCCGCCACGTCGTCGACGCCGCTGCCCTGCTCGACGTCATGGCCGGCTACGCCCCGGGTGATCCGCACTGGGCACCGCCACCCGCCCGTCCCTTTGTGAAGGAGTCCGCCACCGACCCGCCGCCCCTGCGGGTCGGGGTCGTGACGTCCTTCCCGCTCGCACCCTTCCAGCGCGAGCCCCTGGCGGCGGTGGAGTCGGCGGCGGGCCTGCTCACCGATCTCGGTCACCACGTCGAGCCCTTCGCGCTGCCGGTGGACGCCGGCGTCGCCGAGCACTTCAAGCTCGTGTGGGCCACGGGCATCGCCGCACTGCCCGTCGACCGCGCTCTCCTCGAGCCGTTCAACGCCGGCCTGTACGACCGCGGCGGCACCGTCTCCGCGCCCCGTCTGCTGCAGGCGATCAACGCGCTGCAGCTCGCGTCGCGGACGATCGTCGGCGCGAGCCTCGCCTTCGACGTCGTCGTCTCGCCGACGCTCGCCGAGCCACCCCTGCACATCGGGGAGATGCGCGGCCTCGACGTCGATGCGACGCTGGCACGCGCCGCGGCCTACGTGGGCGTGACGCCCGTGGCGAACATCACCGGCCAGCCGTCCATGAGCCTGCCTCTCGGCTGGAGCGTCGAGGGGTTGCCGATCGGCGTCATGGTCACCGGCCGCCCCGCCGGCGAGGCGACGCTTCTCCGCCTGGCCGGGCAGGTCCAGCGCGCCGCCGACTGGTCGGCGGCGCGACCCCCCGGAGGCTGACCGTGCTCGTCGACGCAACCGTCCTCGTCACCGGCGCGTCCAGCGGGATCGGTGAGGCCTGCGCCCGGGCGTTCGCCGCCGCGGGCGCGCGACTGCTGCTCTGCGCGCGGCGGGAGGAGCGGGTGCGCGCGCTCGCGGGGCGGCTCGACGCCGAGACCCACCCCTTCCGCCTCGACGTGCGCGACCGCGAGGCCGTGAACGCCGCCGTCGAGGGACTGCCGGAGGGCTGGCGCACCATCGACGTGCTCGTGAACAACGCGGGCCTCGCCGCCGGGCTGGCCCCGCTCCACGAGGGCGACCCCGACGACTGGGACCGCATGCTCGACACGAACGTGCGGGGCCTGCTCAACGTCACTCGCGCGGTCACGCCGGGCATGGTGGCGCGTGGACGCGGCCACGTGGTCAACATCGGCTCGGTCGCCGGGCGCGAGACGTACCCCGACGGGGCCGTCTACTGCGCCTCCAAGGCGGCGGTGGACCGCATCACCCGGGGTCTGCGCATGGACCTTCTCGGCACGGGCGTGCGGGTCTCCACGGTCGACCCGGGCCTCGTCGACACCGAGTTCAGCACGGTGCGCCTCCACGGCGACCGCGACCGGGCCGAGGCCGTCTACGCCGGCATGATCCCGCTGACGGGCGACGACGTCGCGGAGGCGGTCGTGTGGGTCGCCGACCGTCCCGCCCACGTGCAGGTCGCGGAGGTCGTGATCCTGCCCGCCGCCCAGGCCTCGGCGACGCGCGTCGCCCGCGACGTGAACGGCGCGCACTAAACTGGGTGCCTACGCGGGCGTTACGCGGCTTTCGCGGCGGCGAGCACCTCGGCGGCGGTGGGGTTCACGAAGAAGCGCTCACCGACCTGCACGGTCGGCACGATCTCGTCCCCGCCGGTGGCGGCGCGCACGATCTCCGCCTTGTCGCGGTCTCGCCAGATGTCGACGTCGGTGAAGGCGACGCCATGCCGGGCGAGGTCCCGCTTCAGGACCTCGCAGTACCCGCACATCGGCCGCCAGTACAGGATCACGGAGTCCATGCGCGCCACTGTTCCCTGCGCGCGGGTGCTCTACGCCGGCGCGCCCACCGAGCCTTCGTGCGCCATCTCGACACGGGCCATCTCCCCGCGGGGTGCGACGCGCCAGAAGGCCATCGACTGGCGGTCCCAGTCGTCGAGCAGCGCGACGGCCCGTACGGAGCCGGTGCGCTCGGCGTGGCGGCTCACGAGCTCGCGCAGCCGCGCGAGCTGGACGCTGTCCGGGCGGCGGGCCTCGACGAGCTGACCGTTCACCCGCGCGAGGATCTCCGACGTCGCGTCGAGCGCGTAGCACTCCCCGCCGGTCATCCCGGCGCCGACGTTGAACCCCGTGGGCCCGAGGATGACGACGACGCCGCCGGTCATGTACTCGCAGGCGTGCTCGCCGACCCCTTCGACGACGGCCCATGCCCCGGAGTTGCGCACCGCGAACCGCTCGCCGGCGCGGCCGGCCGCGAAGAGCTCGCCCCCGGTGGCGCCGTAGAGCACGGTGTTGCCGAGCAGGACGGGGTTGCCCGCGTCGTCGTCCGGCGGGCGGATGACGATGCGCCCACCGGCCATGCCCTTGCCGACGTAGTCGTTGGCCTCGCCGGTGAGCACGAACTCGACCCCGTGGGAGAGGAAGGCGCCGAAGCTCTGGCCGGCCTGACCGGAGAAGCGCACGCTCACGCTGCCCGGCGGCTTCGTCTCCTCACCGAACTCGAGCCCCACCGCGCCGCCGAGGCGTGCGCCGACGGTCCGGTCGGCGTTGCCGATGTCGTACTTGAGGTTGAGCAGCGTGCCGTCCCACAGCGACTCGAACGCGTCGTCGAAGACCTGGTCGCCGAGCGCGCTGCGCGGCGCCTGCAGCGGCAGGGAGGTCGCGTACGAGCGGACGTCGCCGTCCGGGACGACGAGCAAGGGGCTCGGGTCGAGGGACAGGGCCCGGCTGGCCTCGTGGTCGAGCTCGCGGCGCCGGAGCAGGTCCACGCGCCCGACCGCCTCCTCCATGGACCGCAGGCCCATCGCCGCGAGCCCTCGCCGGACCTCCTCAGCCACGAACAGCAGGTAGGCCGCCACCATCTCCGGCGTGCCGCGGTACTTCTCGCGCAGGTCGGTGCGCTGCGTGGCCACGCCGACCGGGCAGGTGTCGCGGTGGCAGGCGCGCGCCATTATGCAACCCTCGGCGAGCAGTGCGGCCGTCCCGAAGCCGTACTCGTCGGCGCCGAGCAGGGCGGCGAGCAGGACGTCACGGCCGGTCTTGAACCCGCCGTCGACCTGCACCCGGACCCGGCCGCGCAGGCCGTTCGCGACGAGGGTCTGCTGGGTCTCGGCGAGGCCGAGCTCCCAGGGCAGGCCGGCGTGCTTGATCGACGACAGCGGCGACGCCCCCGTGCCGCCGTCCGCGCCGGCGATCTGAACGGCGTCGGCCAGCCCCTTCACGACGCCCGCGGCGACGGTGCCCACCCCGGCGCACGACACGAGCTTCACGCTCACGGTCGCGAACGGGTTGACCTGCTTGAGGTCGTAGATGAGCTGTGCGAGGTCCTCGATCGAGTAGATGTCGTGGTGGGGCGGGGGGGAGATGAGCGCGACACCCGGCTGGGTGTGCCGGAGCTTCGCGATGAGGTCGGACACCTTGTGGCCGGGCAGCTGGCCGCCCTCGCCCGGCTTCGAGCCCTGAGCCATCTTGATCTGCAGCTCGTCGGCGTAGGCGAGGTAGGTGGGGGTCACGCCGAACCGTCCCGACGCGACCTGCTTCGACTTCGAGTTCCTGTCCCGTGCCGTGCCCCGGGTGGCGTAGCGGGCGGGGTCCTCGCCACCCTCACCGGTGTTCGACGACCCGCCGAGGAGGTTCATCGCGATGGCGAGCGTCTCGTGCGACTCCGGGCTGAGCGCCCCGAGCGACATCGCCCCGGTGAAGAACCGCTGCACGACCGAGGTGGCGGCTTCCACCTCGTCGAGCGGCGCGGGGGTGTCAGCGCGCACCATCTCGAGCAGGTCGCGGGGGGTGGCCGGCGGCCGCTCGTTCACGAGGCGGGCGAACTGCTGGTAGAGCTCCCAGCGGCCCTGGTCGGTCGCGAGGCTGAGGAGGTGGGCGGCCTTCAGCGTCTCGCCGTCGGCGCCGAGCGGTGCGAGGTCGCCCTCCAGACCGACGGTGCGGTGCAGGGCGTCGACGACCTCGGGGTTCGTCATGTGGTAGTCGCCACCCCTCTTGAACTTGTAGAAGCCGGGGCTGTCGAGCTTGGCGGCCGGCGAGAAGGCCTGAGCGTGACGTTCGAGGACGTCCTGCCCGAGCTCGGCGAGGCCGATCCCCCCGATCTTCGACGGCGTGCCGACGAGGCAGGTGTCCACGACGTCGGCGGACAGGCCGATGGCCTCGAAGATCTGCGCCGACCGGTAGGAGTCGAGCGTGGAGATGCCCATCTTCGACATGATCTTCAGCACCCCGTCCTCGATGGCGCGGCGGAACGCCTCCTGCGCCTCGCCGGCGTCGCCGCTGTCACGACCGAGACGGCCGGCGTCGACGAGCTCGGCGATGGTCTCGAGCGCGAGGCGGGGACAGATCACGTCGGCCCCGTAGCCGAGCAGGCAGGCGAAGGTGTGCGTCTCGCGGGCGTCGTCGGTCTCGCAGATCAGGCTCGCCTTCGTGCGCAGCCCCTCGGCGACGAGACGGTGGTGGATCGCGCCCACCGCCAGCAGGGCGGGCACGGGGGCCCGCTCCTCATCGGCGCTGCGGTCGCTGGCGATGAGCAGCACCGCCCCGGCGCGCACCTGCGCGACGGCCTCCTCACCGAGGGCTCGCAGCCGCCCCGCGAGGCCATCCGGCCCCTCGGCGACGGCGAAGGTCGCGTCGAGGCCGGCGACGGAGAAGGGGATCTTCGGGTCGAGGATGAGGTCCTGGAGGCCCTGGGGGTACATGACGAAGCCGTCGAGGGCGAGCACGCGGGCGGCCTCCGGCTCCTCGGAGAGGATGGGGTGGCGGGGGCCCAGCTGCGTGCGCAGGCTCATGACCTGCCACTCACGGAGGTGGTCGATCGGCGGGTTCGTCACCTGGGCGAAGCGCTGCTTCAAGTAGTGGTAGACCGTGCGCGAGCGGGAGGCGAGCACCGCGAGGGCGGTGTCGTCGCCCATCGAGGAGATCGGCTCCTTGCCCTGCGTCGCCATGGGGCGGAAGACCGTGGTCTGCTCCTCCTTGGTGAACCCCGCGCAGACCTGGCGGACGAGCAGGTCGGGGGCGGCGCCGACGACCGGCTGGCCCGGGAGGACCTCGCGCTGGTGCGTGCGGACCCACTCGCCGTAGGGACGGCGCCCGGCCAGGCGCCGCTTTATGGCGTCCTCCTCGACGATGCCCCCCGCGGCGGGGTCGACGAGCAGCATCTGGCCGGGGCCGAGGCGTTCGCGGCGCACCTTGCCGTGACCCGTCATCGCGACGGCGCCGACCTCGGAGCTCGCGACGACGAAGCCGTCGTCGCAGACGAGGTAGCGCAGGGGCCGCAGCCCGTTGCGGTCGAGCGCCGCGGCGACGCGGCGCCCGTCGGTGAACACCAGCCCGGCCGGGCCGTCCCAGGGCTCGACGAGCGCGGCGTGGTAACGGTAGAAGTCCCGCACCTTCGGGTGCAGGTCGCGCCGCCCCTCCCACACCTGCGGGACGAGCATCGCCATGACGTGCGCGAGGTCGCGGCCGCCGCGCACGAGCAGCTCGAAGACGCTGTCGAGCTTGGCCGAGTCGGAGTCCGAGGCGTCGATGAGCGGCTCGAGCAGCGCCTCGCCCTCGTCGCCGAGCTCCGGCCAGGCCGCCCCGAGCCGGCCGACCCGTGCGCGCATGAGGTTGACGTTGCCCTCGACGGTGTTGATCTCGCCGTTGTGACAGAGGAAACGGAACGGCTGTGCCCGCTCCCACGTCGGTGAGGTGTTCGTCGAGTAGCGCTGGTGGAAGATCGCGAACCAGGCGCTCATCCCCCGCTCGCGCAGGTCGGGGTAGAAGTCAGCGAGCTGGTCGGCGGCGCTCATCGCCTTGTAGGTCACGGTGCGGAAGCTGAACGAGGCGAAGTAGGCCCGGACACCGGCCTGCCGGCAGTCGGCCTCGGCGCGCTTGCGGGCGAGGTAGGCGTGGCGCTCGGCGCGGTCCACGTCGAGGTCAGCGGGCCGGCTGAAGACGGCCTGCGCGATGTGGGGCATCCCGATGCGCGCGACGTCGCCGAGCGCGGCCGGAACGACGGGCACGTCACGCCACCCGAGCAGGTCCAGCCCCTCGGTCCCCAGCGCGTCCTCGACGCACGTGCGCGCCTGCTTGCGCGCCCGGTCGCCGTCGTCGTCGTCCGCCCCGTCGAGGAAGCACATCGCGACGCCGACCCGGTCGGCGTCGAGCTCGCCGCGACCGACCGCTCCGGCGAAGAACGCGCCGGGCAGCGGCAGGAGCAGACCGGCGCCGTCGCCGGTCTTGGCGTCGGCGGCGACGGCCCCGCGGTGGCGGACGCCGCAGAGGCCCGCGAGCGCGGCGTCGACGATGGCGCGTGACCCGGACCCTCCGGCGTCGGCGACGAAGCCGATGCCGCACGCGTCACGCTCGAAGCGAGGGTCGTACAGCCCGGTCATGCGATCTCCTCAGGATGAAGAAACGGCGCCCGCAGAGTGCGGAGCGCCGTCGCTCGTTGCCGCTCATGGTACCGCCTGCGGGGCGGCGCTCCAACCGCGCAGCCGGCGCCGCGCCCCACCCCGGCGTCAGGCGGTGCGGGCGAACTGCGTGCGGTAGAGGTCGCGGTAGGGGCCCCGGTCGTGGAGCAGCTCGGCGTGGGTGCCCCGCTGGACGACCCGCCCGCCGTCGAGGACGAGGATCTCGTCCGCCCCGACGATGGTGGACAGGCGGTGGGCGATGACGAGGGACGTGCGGCCGCGAAGGGCCGTCGCCAGTGCCTGCTGCACGGCGGCTTCGGACTCGCTGTCGAGGTGCGCGGTCGCCTCGTCGAGGATGACGATCGCCGGGTCCTTCAGCAGCACCCTGGCGATGGCCAGCCGCTGCTTCTCGCCTCCCGACAGGCGGTAGCCCCGCTCCCCGACGAGGGTGTCGTAACCGTCGGGAAGGGCCGCGATCACGTCGTGGATGTGGGCCGCCCGGCAGGCCGCCTCGATCGCCGCGTCGGAGGCGTCGGCACGCGCGTAGCGGAGGTTGGTCCGGATCGTGTCGTGGAACAGGTGCGGGTCCTGGCTCACGACGCCTACGGCGCGGGCGAGGGAGGCCATCGTGAGGTCGCGCACGTCGTGGCCGTCGATGCGCACGGCGCCGGTGGTCACGTCGTACAGGCGGGGGACGAGGTTGCAGACGGTCGTCTTGCCGGCGCCGGAGTGGCCGACGAGCGCGACCGTCTCGCCGGGGCGGGTCCTGAACGACACGCCGCGCAGCACCGGCGCCCCGGGCCGGGCGTCGAGCAGGTCGCCGAACCCGCGCTCGAGCGACGCGATCGACGAGTCGGCCGCCGAGGGATAGGCGAAGGTGACGTCGTCGAAGGCCACCTCCCCGGCGGCGTCGGACAGGTCGACCGCGTCGGGCGCGTCGGCGATCGGCTGGCGCACGTCGAGGATCTCGAAGACCCGGTCGAAGCTCACGAGGGCGGTGAGCACCTCGACGGGGGCGTTGCTCAGCGCGGACAGGGGCCCGTACGCCTGCCCGACGAGCAGCGCGAACCCGACGACGTCGCCGGGCTGCATCCCGCCACCGATCACGAGGTGGCCCCCGAGCCAGTACACGACCGCGGTGCCGATCGCGCCCATGAGCGTGAGCGTGACGTAGAAGAGGCGGCTGACCACGGCGCTGCGCACCCCGACGTCGGCGACGCCGCGTGCGGTCTGCGCGAAGCCGGCCGACTCGCGGCGCGCGTCACCGAAGAGCTTGACGAGCAGGGCCCCCGCGACGTTCAGGCGCTCCGACATGAGGCTGTTGAGGTCGGCGTTGAGGGTCATCTGCTCACGTGTGAGCCCCTGCAGGCGCCGCCCCACGGCCTTCGCGAGCATGACGAACAGCGGCAGGACCGACAGCACGAGGAGGGTGAGCCGCCACTCGAGCGCGAGCATGACCCCGACGGCGGTGACGACCTGCACGACGTTCGCGGTGAGCGTGCCGAACGTGCCCGTCAGCGCCCGCTGGGCTCCCTGGACGTCGTTGTCGAGCCTGCTGATGAGCGCGCCGGTCTGCGTGCGCGTGAAGAACGCGAGCGGCATGCGCTGGACGTGGTCGAACAGACGGCGGCGCAGGTCGAGCACGAGGTGCTCGCCGATCCACGCCACGAGGTAGCGCTGCCACAGGCTGAACGCCGCCGCGACGAGGGCGAGGCCGACCGCGACGAGGGCGAGGAGGTTCAGGTCGCGGACGGCGGCCGGCCCGGGAGCGGAGATGACGTTGACGATTCCCCGGAAGACGAGCGCGGGAACGACGGTGAGGGCCGAGGCGCCGACGATGGCGACGATGAGCATGCTGAGCCGACGGCGGTAGGGGCGGGCAAACTCCCGCCACACCCGGCCGACGAGCCCCTGCGGCAGCTTGCCGCCGGGCGGCAGCTGCGCCCCCTCCCGCACGAGCCGCGTGCCCGGTACCATGCCGCGGCCGCCCCCCAGGCGGGCGGAGCCCATGCCGAGCGGGCCCATCCCGTGGCGGTCCATCCGGGGCATGCTCACGTCCGCCAGCATGGCACAGGCGCCGGCGGGCGCGCGGCCTGGCGCGACGTCACACGGAGCTGACCCGCGCCGTCGCCTCCTCCACGGCGAGGTAGGCCCGCTCCCACTCGGCGGTGAGGGTCGCCGCACGCTCCTTCGCGTCGTCGTGCGCGGCGATGAGCGCGGTGACGCGCGTGCTGTCGTCGTACACCGCCGGGTCCGCGAGCTGGCGGTTCAGCTCGGCCACGTCCGCCTCCGCGGCGGCCAGGTCCTCCTCCACCTCCGTGAGGCGCTCGCGCAGCTCCCTCGTCTCACGGTAGAGCCGGTTGCGGCGCTCCGCCTCGGCACGCTTGTCCGCCGCGGCCCTGCGCGCCGGCTTCCCCCGGGCGGCGGGCTCGTCGGCGGAGGCCTGCGCGCCGGACCGGTCGCGGCCCCGCGCGGCGTGGGCCGGCCCGTCCTGCCCGGGGGTGTCGTGACCGGTCTTGTCGACGTAGTAGTCGTAGTCGCCGGGGTACAGCCGCGCCGTGCCCCCCGCGACCTCGACGATGGTGTCGGCCACCGAGCGGATGAGGTGGCGGTCGTGCGTGATGAGCACGACCGTGCCGGGATAGGCGACGAGCGCATCCTCGAGCACGTCGCGGCTGGCGATGTCGAGATGGTTGGTCGGCTCGTCCATGCAGAGCAGGTTCGCGGGGTTCGCGAGCATCTTCGCGAGAGCCAGGCGCGACTTCTCGCCTCCGGAGAGCACCCCGACGCGCTTGTCGACGTCGTCGCCTGAGAACAGGAAGGCGCCGAGCATGCTGCGGGGGTTGACCTTCGCGGTGTCGACCGCGGCGGACAGCTCGGCGAGCACGGTGCTGTCGGGATCGAGCGCGTCCACCTGGTGCTGGGCGAAGTAGGCCACCGACACGTTGTGGCCCGGCACCCGCCGGCCGCCCTCGACGGGCAGCACGCCGGCGAGGATCTTCAGCAGCGTCGACTTGCCGGCCCCGTTCGGCCCGACGAGCGCGACCTTGCGCCCCCGCTCGAGAACGAGGTCGAGCCCGTCGTAGACGGTGTGGTCGCCGTAGCGCTTGACCACGCCCTCCAGGCGGAGGACGTCGCGCCCCGAGCGGGACGGCGGCGGGAAACGGAAGCGCAGGGCGCGGGGGCTGTCGTCGGGGGCCTCCACCCGTTCCAGGCGCTCCAGCTGCTTCACCCGGCTCTGCACCTGCCGGGCCTTCGAGGCCTTGTAGCGGAAGCGCTCGATGAACCGCTCGGTCTCGGCGACCTTGCGATCGGTGTTGCGCGCGGCCGCCTGCAGCTGCTCCATGCGCTGCGCCCGCGCCTCGACGAAGTCGGCGTAGTTGCCGACGTACTCGGTGGCGGTCGCATGGGCGATCTCGAGGACTCGGTTCGCGATCGTGTTGATGAAGTCCCGGTCGTGGCTCGTGAGCACGACCGCGCCCTGATAGGCGCCGAGGAAGGACTCCAGCCACGACACGCTCGCGAGGTCGAGGTGGTTGGTCGGCTCGTCGAGCAGGAGGACGTCGGGGCCCGCGAGCAGCAGCCGGGCGAGGGCGACGCGCATCATCCAGCCCCCCGACAGCTCGCCGACGTCGCGGTCGAGGTCGGCGTCGGCGAAGCCGAGGCCGCCGAGCACCCGGCGCGCCTCCGCCTCGAGCCCGTAGCCGCCGAGCTGCTCGTAGCGTTCCTGGGCCCGCCCGTACTCGGCGAGCAGCGCGTCCAGCTCCTCGCGCCGAGCGCGGGCGACCTGCGCCTCGAGCACGCGCATGCGCTGCTCGAGGGCGGTCGCCTCCGCCGGCCGCCCTCCGCCCGTCCCCCGCCCGGCCGCGGCGAGGACCTCCGCGAGCACCGGCCGGCCGGCCGCCTCGGCGACGTCCTGGGGCAGGTAGCCGACCACGGCCCCCCTGGCGCGCGTGACCTGTCCCGCGTCCGCGCGCTGGTCCCCCGACATGATCTCGAGCAGGGTGGTCTTGCCCACGCCGTTCGCGCCGACGAGCGCGATCCTCCGGCCGGGGACGACCTGCAGCGAGACGTCGCGGAACAGGGTTCGCAACCCGTGCGCCTTCGCGACACCGGACAAGGTGAGCATCCTGCGAGGGTAGCGCCCTGCCGACGTGCTCCCCACGCGTGACCCCCGGGCACCCTCGGCGGTAATGTGCCGCCATGAACCTCACCGCCATCCACGGCTACATGCTCGGCTTCGCCGTCATCGGCAGCTGGCTGATCATCGGCTTCTGGGCGCTGGCGCTGCGGTTCACCCGCTACGAGGAGACCCCGACCTTCTGGCGCGCGGTGTCGATCGCCCAGCTGCTGCTCGTCGCGCAGGTGATCGTCGGGGTCGTGCTGCTCGTCCTCGGACGGATGCCCGGACCCGAGGGGGGGATGGGCACCTTGCTGTTCCACCTGTCCTACGGGCTGTTCTCGCCGCTCGTCGTGCTCGTCGTGGCGCATGCGTGGGCGCGCTCGGGCCGGTTCGACCCGCACGCGATCTTCGCGTTCGTCGGTCTTGTGAACTTCGGTCTGATGGTCCGTGCCTGGCAGGTGGGGGTCTGGGGCGCATAGCCGCAGAGGGGAGACGGCGATGGACGAACGCGAACCCGGTACGCACGCGGCGCTTGTCGAGCAGCTGCGGGACAGCGTCGCTCGCCTGCGCCTGGACCTCGAGGCCCGCACCGACCCGCTGCTCGAGGAGGTCGCGCACGCCCTGGAGCTCGTCATCGAGCTCAACGCGCACGTCCACGACCATGCGCTGGCCAACCGCGAGCGGATCGAACGGCTCGAGAGCGGATCCTGACCCCCCCGGCCTGCTGCAACGCGGGCACGCGCCGACGGGTGTACCGTTCGGGGTTGGACCTTTCGCACCGCCGCCGAGGGAGGAGGTGACAACCTGGCGTCCTTCCGTGGCCCGCAGGGGCTTCATGGCCTGCTCGCCGTCGCGCTGATGGTGCTCGGTGTGCCCGCCCTCCTCGGGGTCTCCGAGTTCCTCCAGGACACCCCGATCCGCGTCGGAGAGCCCTCCCCCCGGACGGTCGTCGCGCCGGACACCATCCGGGTGGCCGACCCCGATGCGACCGCGCGCGCGAAGCGGGAGGCCGCTGAGGCGGTGGCGCCGGTCTTCCTCGACGACGAGGACGCGAAGGCGGCCATCGTCGAGCAGGTCAGCGACGTGTTCGCTCGGGCGGCCGCGGCGCGGGAGGCCGGCGGGGACGAGCGGGCGCCGACCCGCGGGGAGCAGATCGAGGCTCTGCGCGACCGCCTGCCGATGCTCGACGAGGAGGGGCTGACCCTCCTCGTCGGCCTGTCCGACGAGCAGCTCGCCCGGGTGGCCGCAGAGTCGACGCAGATCGCCCAGCAGTTCGCCCGCCAGTCCATCACCGAGGACAGCGTCACAGCCCTCGCCGACGAGGAGCTGCCGACCGAGCTGGTCGTGCGGCCCTTCCCCGACGGGGTGGCGGAGGCGGTCGTCGACCCCGTCATCCGCGACGCGCTGCGGCCGACGGTGCGCCTCGACGAGAGCGCGACCGCCGAGGCCCGGCGGCAGGCCGCCAACGACGTGGCCGACGTCGAGCGGTCCTACCTCGGCGGCAGCGTGATCGTCAGCGCCGGCGAGGTCGTCGACTCCGTCCAGTTCGCCGCCCTCCAGCGCCGCGGGCTCGAGGGCCGCGAGCCGTGGGGCAGCCTCCTGCGGGGGCTGCTGCTGTCGACGCTCCTCACCGTCGCGGTCGCCACCTACCTGCGCGCCTACCGCCCGCACGTGTGGCGCTCCGGCAAGCGGCTGCTGCTGCTCGCGGTGCTCGCGGTGATGTTCGCCGCGGCGCTGCAGGGGGTGGTCCTCACCGCCCCGTCGTCGGGCTGGCTCTACGCGGTGCCGGCGGGGGCCGTCACGATGCTCGCGACGATCCTCTTCGATCCGCCGGTCGGCGTGCTCGCCACCGTCCCCCTCACCGCCCTCGTCGCCTTCACCGTCCCGGGGGAGCCGGGGCTTGCCGCGTTCGCGGCGGTTGCGGGCCTCGGCAGCGTGCCGCTCGTGTCGCGGTTGTCCGCCCGGGGGGACCTCCGGCGCGCGGCGTGGCAGTCGACGCTCGGCTACACGGGGCTCGCCGGCACGTTCGCGCTCATCTTCTCCACCCCCGAGGGCCTCCCGACGGCGATGGCCGCCGGCCTGCTCAACGGCGTCATGACCGCGGTCATCCTCAACGGCAGCCTGCCGTTCCTCGAGTCGGTCTTCGGTGTCCTCACGGCCACGAGCCTGCTCGACCTCGCCGACCGCAACCACCCGCTGCTGCGCGAGCTCGAGCAGAAGGCGCTCGGCAGCTACAACCACTCGATCATGGTGTCGACGCTCGTCGAGCGGGCGGCCCGGCGCATCGGCGCGGACAGCCTGCTCGCGAGCGTCGCGGCGCTCTACCACGACATCGGCAAGGTCGCGCGGCCCTACTTCTTCGTCGAGAACCAGTACGGCATCCCGAACCCCCACGACGGGCTCGACCCGGCGGCCTCCGCGATCATCATCCAGCGCCACGTCACCGACGGCCTGGAGATGGCGCGCACCTACCGCCTGCCCGCCGAGGTGGTCGAGGGCATCGCCACCCACCACGGCACGACTCGCGTCGGCTACTTCTATCAGCAGGCGCTCAACCAGGCCTCCAACGGCCAGGAGATCGACGAGCAGCACTTCCGCTACAAGGGGCGCAAGCCGTCGACGAAGGAGATGGCGATCCTCATGCTCGCCGACTGCTGTGAGGGTGCGAGCCGGGCGGCGGCGCTGACCAACCGCAACCTCAGCCGCGAGGACCTCGCCGACATCGTCCACAACCTCGTCGCCGAACGAGTCGACGACGGCCAGCTCGACGAGGCGTCCTTGACGTTCCGCGAGCTCGCCACCGTCCAGGACACGTTCATCGAGACGCTTGTGGGCGTCTACCACCCGCGCATCGCCTACCCGGAGCCGAAGGGGGTCGGACAGGCTCCGGCGGCTGGTGACGACGAGGCCGCGTCCGACGAGGCGGCGCTCGCCGACCGCGCCGGGACGCGCACCGCGACGGAGGCGGCGCTCGACGACGCTGCGACAGCCGAGCGCTGACAACCGCCGCCGGGAGCACGCCGCCGACACGGTCCTGCTGGGCGAGGCCGAGATCCTCGACGCCGCCCTCCGCCTCACCTGACCCCGCCGTCAGCCGGGGAGGCGGAACGAGCGGTCGGCGGTGACCGCCGGCGTGTCCATCTGCGCCTTCTGCAGTCTGCCGGCGTAGTCCCAGTTCATCGACTGCCAGCGGGTGAACTGGTCGAGCACCCACCGGCCGGACAGGCGCCCGCCGTTGCCCGACTTGCCGTTGCCGCCGAACGGCAGGTGCGCCTCGGCGCCCGACGTGGAGTTGTTCACGCTCACCATCCCCGCCGACACCCGCTCGCGGAAGCGGAACACCGCGCGGGGCGAGCTGGTGTAGATGGCCGCCGACAGTCCGTAGCCGTGGCCGTTGGCGAGCGCGACCGCCTCGTCGAAGTCGGCGAAGGACGCGACGCCGACGATCGGGCCGAACGTCTCCGAGCGGTAGAGCTCGTCCTTCGGCGTGACACCGTCGACGATCGTCGGGTGGCAGTAGAGGCCGGCGTCGGGGTCGCCGACGAACCCCGGGCGCGGGTTGTCCGCCGTGATGCGCCCCACGCCCGGCGAACCGAGCAGCCGGTGGTGGCCCTCGACCAGGTCGAGCCACCCGAGGAAGCGGTCGCAGAAGCGCTGCGAGATCATCGGCCCGTACAGCACGTCGGCCATCGGGTCGCCGACCGGCGCGGACTCGACCGCGGCGGTGAAGCGGTCGAGGAACGCGCCATGGACCGCCTCGTGGACGATGACCGTCCCGAGCGAGGTGCAGCGCTGGCCGGCCGTGCCGAAGCCGCTGAACAGGGCGCCCTCCACCGCCAGGTCGAGGTCCGCGTCGGGCATCACGACGAGTGGGTTCTTGCCGCCGAGCTCCAGGCAGGGCGTCTGCAGGTGCCGCCCGCACAGTTCGCCGATGCGCCTGCCCACCTCGGAGGAGCCCGTGAAGCCGACCTTGTCCACCAGGCCCGCGTCGAGCGCCGCGGACAGCCCCGTGAAGGTCGTCGGCCCGTCGGCGAACACGACGTTGACCGCGCCGGCGGGGAAGCCGGCGTGCAGGAACAGCTCAGCGAGCGCCTCGCCGACCGCCGGGGTGTAGTCCGCCGGCTTCCACACGACGGTGTTGCCGCACAGCAGGGCAGGGACGAGGTACCACGCCGGCACGGCCACGGGGAAGTTGCCGGCGGTGACGACCGCCGCCACGCCAACCGGCACGCGGAACGTGAAGAGCTGCTTGTCGGGCATCTCGCTCGGCACGGTCTGCCCGTACAGCCGCCGGCCCTCACCGAGGAAGAACTCGGCGGTGTCGATGACCTCCTGCACCTCGCCGAGCGCCTCGGCGTAGGGCTTGCCGATCTCGCGGGTCACGAGACGCGCGAGCACCTCCTTGTTGTCCTCCACGAGCCGTCCGAGCTGCCCGACCGCCCGGCCGCGCACGGGTGCGGGCACCGCCGACCAGGTCCGCTGCGTCTCGCGGGCCACGCGGCACGCGTCGACGAACGTCGCCGTGTCGGCGAGGCGCACCTCGGCGACGACCTCGTCGGTGTGGGCGGGGTCGACCGACGCCGACTTGCCGCCGGCAGCGTCGGGCCGGCGCTGTCCGTCGATGATCGAGGAGACCGTGCGGGCCAACACTCACACTCCGGCGATCGCCGAGAGAACGCGGTTGAGGGCTGCGCACGCGATCGCGAGCTCCTCCTCCGTCACGGTCAGCGCCGGCCGGAAACGCACCGAGCGGGCGCCGCCGGGAAGGACGAGGACGCGCTCGTCCCGATAGAGCCCCCGCACGACGGCGTCCCGCGTCGGCCCGTCCGGCAGGTCAATGGCGCACATGAGCCCGCGTCCGCGCACGTTGTCGACGCCCGGATGACGGGCCGCCACACCGTCGAGCAGATCGACGAAGACCTTGCCGAGGGTTGCCGCCCGCGCCACGAGGCCCTCCTCCTCGACGACCTCGAGGATGCGCCGGGCGCGCACCATGTCGGCGAGGTTGCCGCCCCACGTCGAGTTGATCCGCGACGAGACCTTGAAGACGTGGTCGCCGACCTCGTCCAGGCGCCCGCCGCCCATCACGCCGCACACCTGCAGCTTCTTGCCGAACGCGACGAGGTCGGGTTCGACGCCGAGCTGCTCGTAGGCCCACCCGCTGCCGGTCAGGCCGCAACCGGTCTGCACCTCGTCGAGCACGAGCAGCGCGTCGTGCTGGCGGCACAGTGACTGCATCGCCTGGAGGAACTCGGCGCGCAGGTGGTTGTCACCGCCCTCGCCCTGGATCGGCTCGGCGAGGAAGCAGGCGACGTCGTGGAGATGCGCGGCGAACGCGGCCTGGGCCTGCTCGAGCGCCCGCGCCTCGGCGGCCTCGACGTGATCCCGATGATCCTCCATGGGGAACCGCACCGCCGGCACGTCGACGCGGGGCCAGTCGAACTTCGGGAAGCGGTCGGTCTTGACCGGTTCGGTGTTCGTGACCGACAGGGTGTAGCCGCCGCGCCCGTGAAACGCTCGGGTGAGGTGGAGCACCTTCGAGCCGAGCGCAGGGGAACGCCCGGCCGCCTCGTTGTGGCGCGACTTCCAGTCGAACGCCGCCTTCAGGGCGTTCTCCACCGCCGGCCCGCCCCCTTCCACGAGGAACAGGTAGGGCAACGCCGGGTCGCCGAGGACTCGGGTGAAGGTCTCGACGAACTCCGCCATCGGCACGGAGTAGATTTCGGAGTTGGCCGGCTTGTTCAGCGCCGCGGCAGCCAGCTCGGCGCGAAAACCCGCGTCGTCGGCGAGCGCCCGATGGTTCGATCCGAGCGGCGACGACGCGTAGTGCGTGAACAGGTCGAGGTAGCGGTCGCCGTTGCGCGCGTCGACGAGCCAGGACCCGCGGCTGGCGGCGAGGTCGAGGACGAAGTCGTAGCCGTCGACGAGCAGGTGGCGGCGAAGCGTTGCGTGCACATCTGCGGCGCGGACCATGCTCGTCAGTGTCGCAGGCGCCACGCCGGGGGAGGGCGGGCGAAGCGTCGGACGTCCCGGCCCCGCGCGACGAAGCGTAGAATCGACCGACGATCCGTGTGTGGCGGGGAGTCCCCGTGGACGAGTTCGACCGCAGCCTCGTACAGCAGCTCCGCTCGGACGCACGGCTGTCCATGGCTGAGCTCGGACGGCGCATCGGCCTGTCACGCACCGCCACCCTCGCCCGGGTACGACGCCTGGAGGCCGACGGGGTCATCCATGGCTACCACGCCGACGTGCGCGACGCGCCGCCGGCCCGCGCGCACTGCGCGCGGGTCGGCATCGTCGTGCGGACCGCCGACCTCGCCGGCTACGTCCGGCGTCTCGCCGCCTTCCCCGAGCTGCAGGAGGCGGAGACGGTCGCAGGCGAGCTCGACCTGCTCGTGCGCTTCGCCGCTCCCGACGCCGCGCGCCTCGACGAGATCCTCGACCGGATCAACGCCTGGGCGGAGACCGTGCGCACGACCACCTACGTCGTGCTCACCCGGTACGTGGGCGGCCCGGCCGGCGAGCGGCGACACTGACGTGGTGGAAGATCAGCCCGCCAACCGCTGGCTCGCGACACGGGCGGAGTCCCGTGGCGAGACCTACGACAACGCCTTCGACGAGCTCGCCGCGTCGGGCGCCGACGTGCACGGCGAGGCGGCTTTCGTCGAGGCGCTCCGCCCACGCTCGGTCCTCGACGCCGGCTGCGGTACGGGGCGCGTCGCCGTCGAGCTCGTCCGGCGGGGGATCGAGGCGGTCGGCGTCGACCTCGACCCGGCGATGCTCGCGGTCGCCCGCCGCAAGGCTCCCGACCTGCAGTGGGTGGAGGCGGACCTCGAGACGGTCGACCTCGGGCGGCGCTTCGACGTCGTCGTCGCTGCGGGCAACGTGTTCATCTTCCTCACTCCCGGGAGGGAGGCGGCGGTTACGGCCAACCTCGCGCGCCATCTCGAGCCCGGTGGCCTGCTCGTCGCGGGCTTCCAGCTGGACGAGGACGGCCTGACCCTCGCCGACTACGACGCGTTCTGCGCCGCCGCGGGCCTCGACCTCCTCGCGCGGTTCGCCACCTGGGACCGCGAGCCCTACGAGGGCGGGGACTACGCCGTCTCGGTGTCGGGCCGCCGCGGGTGACGGTCGAAAGGGCGGCCGGTGCCGGAGCCGCGCCAACTCGAGGAGGTCCCTCCGGGTGGTCAGGCGTCGAGGACGTGGACGGTGAAGGTGTACGTGTCGCGGGCGTCCGAACCCCACGGCTTCGCGTACGTGCAGTACAGGACTGCCGTGCCCGCAGCCGAGGCGACCGCGCTGAGCACGTGGCGCGGCTCACCGGCCTCCTCGTCGAGGCGCTGCCCCGTCACCTCGACGGCCTCGCCCTCCACCTCGACGCTCCAGAGGTGGTTCGGGACGATGCGCGTTGCGAGCGTGAGGTCGAAGGTCTGGCCGACGACGATCTCGAGCGTCTGCGGGGGGCGCTCGACGATCTCGTCGGGGGGGCCGTGGACGGGACCGGCGATCTCGGCGGGGACACCCAGATCCAGCCGTCGCGCTCCTCGACCGGATACGTCGTGAGGTAGCCGGGCTTCAAGCGCTCGAGCGCCTTCGGCGACGCGTCGCGGCTCGGCAGGATGTTGCGGCCTGTCCGGGGGTCGTAGACGAACTTGTGCTGCTCGCACCGGATGTTCCCGGAGAAGATCGTCGCCCGGCGCAGGGTCGTGCCCTGATGCGGGCAGTAGGCGCCGATCGCGATCACCTCGCCGGTCGCAAGGCGGGTCAGCAGGACGCTCTGGCCGTCGACGTCGACCTCGCGGATCTCCGGCACCGCGATGGTCCCTGCGGTGGCCTGGTCGCGCAGGCGCGCCGGGCTGTCGGCGCGCGAGGCGGGGAGCGGTAGCTCCTCGGCTCGCAGGACTCGGCGAAGCGCGCGGTCAGCCATGCGGACCTCCTGCAACGTCGGGGATCGCTACGGCTTCGCGTCGGCCTGCTCGCGGGCGTCGGCGTCCTCGCGCGGCGGTCCGTAGGACCAGTCGCGGCGCTTTCGGTAGTACTCGGGGTCGAAGACGACGCCGCCCGTGTCGTCGTCGATGGTGACGATCTTCGGGATCTCGACGGCGACCGCCGGGTCGGTCGCCACGCCGACGTGGTCGATGAACGCCTGCGGGAAGGCCTCCAGGGTGCTCGCGATCAGCAGCGACGCCCCGACCGGCAGGTAGCAGCGGTTGAGGTCCGTCACCGTCACGCAGCGCTTGCGGATCTCCTCGATGTCCCCGTGCGTCCCCTCACCGCGCACGAGGCGGTCGAGGCGCTCGTAGAGCTCGCCGGTGCCGAGCTTGCACGCGAGGCACTGACCGCAGGACTCGATGGCGAGGAAGCGGGCGAGGACGGCGGTGACCTGGACGATGTCGCGGTGCGGGCCGTAGACCATGAAACCGCCGCTGCCGAGACCCGTGCCCGCCTCGGCGAACGAGTCGAAGTCCATCGGCAGATCGAGGAGGTCGGGGGTGATGACGGTGTTCGACGTGCCGCTGTAGATCGCCATGACGTCGGTCCCGCCGGCGATGTCGCAGATGAGGGTGCGCAGCGGCGTGCCCATCGGCAGCTCGTAGAAGCCGGGGTTCTCCACGTCGCCGACGACGGTGAAGATCATCGTCCCCGGGGTCTCGTGCGTGCCCCGCTCGCGGAACCAGTCGACGCCCTTGGCGAGGATGTGGGTGACGTGCGAGAGCGTCTCGACGTTGTTCACCACCGTCGGGTTCGGCGAGTGCATGCTCGCGAACAGGCCCATCTGGTAGGGCGGCAGGATCCGCGGCATCGGCAGCTTGCCCTCGATGACCTCGAGCATGGCGGACTCCTCACCGTAGAGGTACTCGTCCGGGCCGGGCACGATCGTCACCGCGTCGGCGCCCCGCCAGCCTGCATCGACCATCGCGTCGCGGGCGTCCTCCAGCCGCGCGCGCTCGTGGTGGAACCGCTGCTTCGTCGCGATGAAGGCCCGGACCGCACCGCTCGCGTACATGCCGATGAGCACGCCCTCGACGAGCTGGTAGGGGTTGCGAGCCATGAGGACCCGGTCCTTGTACGTGCCCGGCTCGCCCTCCGCGGCGTTGCAGACGAGGTAGACCTCCGAGCCGTCGCTCGCGCTCTGCGCCACCGACGCCCACTTCATCCCCGTTGGGAACCCCGCCCCTCCCCGCCCGCGCAGGCC
>DATLGH010000043.1 GCA_035540635.1 Egibacteraceae bacterium
CGACCGTCCCCCGCCCGAGGACGGGCTGCCGACCGACGTCGACGACTGAGGCCGCTCGCCCTGTGCGCCTGAGCGGCGGGGCTCACCGCCGGGCGTCGCGTGTCACATCGAGGCGATGAGCTTGTCGACCCGGTCGTCCTCGTAGCGGAACGGGTCCTTGCAGAGCACGGTGCGCTGCGCCTGGTCGTTGAGCTTCAGGTGCACCCAGTCGACGGTGAAGTCGCGCCGCTTGCGCTTGGCCTGCCGGATGAACTCGCCCCGCAGGCGGGCCCGGGTGGTCTGCGGCGGAGTGGAGCGGGCGATGTCGATCTCGGCGTCGGTGACGACCCGGTCGACCTTGTCGCGGCGTTGCAGCAGGTAGTAGAGGCCGCGTTGCCGGCTGACGTCGTGGTACTGCAGGTCGAGCATGCCGACGCGAGGGTGCGACAGCGGCAGGTCGTGGCGGGCGCGGTAGTCGGCGATGAGGTTGTGCTTCGCCACCCAGTCGCATTCCCGGGTGAGCTTCAGGGGGTCGTCGTTAAGGGCCTGGAGGACCCGGCCCCACTCGGCGAGGACCTTCTCGGAGTCGGGGTCCATGCCGGTGTGCTCGATGAACTGCGCGACCCGTTCGTAGTACTCCTGCTGGATCTCGAGCGCGTTCATCTCCCGGCCGCCGGCGAGCTTCACGCGACGGCGACAGGTGATGTCGTGGCTGATCTCGCGGATGGCCCGGATGGGGTTGTCGAGCGTGAGGTCGCGCATGATGGCGCCGCCCTCGATCATGCGCAGGACCAGGTCGGCGGTGGCGACCTTGAGCCAGACGGCGTACTCGCTCATGTTCGAGTCGCCGACGATGACGTGCAGGCGGCGGTAGCGCTCCGCGTCGGCGTGCGGCTCGTCGCGGGAGTTGATGATCGGCCGGCTGCGGGTGGTGGCCGAGGACAGCCCCTCCCAGATGTGCTCGGCGCGCTGGGAGATCGAGTAGACGGCCCCACGGGGCGTCTGCAGGACCTTGCCCGCCCCGGCGAAGATCTGGCGGGTGACGAGGAACGGGATGAGCGTGTCCGCGAGCTTCTGGAACTCGCCGAAGCGCGTGACGAGGTAGTTCTCGTGGCTGCCGTAGGAGTTGCCGGCGGAGTCGGTGTTGTTCTTGAACAGGTAGACCTCGCCGGCGATGCCCTCCTCGTGCAGCCGCTGCTCGGCCTGCTCGACGAGGCCCTCGAGGATCCGCTCGCCGGCCTTGTCGTGGACGACGACGTCGTAGACGGAGTCGCACTCCGGGGTCGCGTACTCGGGGTGACTGCCGACGTCGAGGTAGAGGCGCGCGCCGTTCTCGAGGAACACGTTCGACGAGCGCCCCCACGACACCACCCTGCGGAACAGGTAGCGGGCGACCTCGTCGGGCGACAGACGGCGCTGGCCCCGGAAGGTGCAGGTCACGCCGTACTCGATCTCGAGCCCGAAGATCCTGCGCTCCATGGGTGCCTGTCCTACCGCGTCGCCGTGGGGCCTCGGCCCCTGGGAGGACAAGTGTAGGGGCGGTCAGCTGAGCGCGGCGGCTACTTCGTCGGCGGACATGCGGAAGAACTTGCGGCGCCCGCGGTTGCGCTCGAGCCCGGCGACCTCGAGGGTGCGGGGCTCGATCGCGCGCTCCTCGGCGCTCGTGAGGGCGCGCTGCGCGGTGCGAAGAGCCGTGTCGCGGTCCATCCCCTCGCTGTAGGCCCCGGCGAGGCGGGTGTTGATGGCCTCGGCGCTGCCGCCGATGGCGACGTAGCCCGACTCGTCGGTGATCGAGCCGTCGTAGAGGATGTGGTACATCTCCAGGGCCTGGCCCCGGCTAGTCCCGCGGTCCTCGTCGGCGATCTCCGCGACGAGGAGCTCCACCTCGAAGGGCTTCGCACCCTCCGTAAAGGCCCTCCCGAGCGCGTTCGCGTAGGCGTTGGCGAGCGAGCGTCCCGTGACGTCCTGGCGGGCGTACTGGTAGCCGGTCACGTCGGCGAGGCGGATGCCCTGCACCCGCAGCTGGTCGAACTCGTTGTAGCGGCCCACCGCCGCGAAGGCGACACGGTCGTAGATCTCGCTGATCTTGTGCAGGGTCGCCGACGGGTTCTCGGCGATGAAGAGCACACCGCCGTCATAGGTGACCGCCACGACCGAGCGCCCCCGGCTGATGCCTTTGCGGGCGTAGTCGGCCCGGTCCTTCATCAGCTGCTCGGGCGACACGTACGGCATCGGCATCGACACGGCGACGTGCTCCTTATCTGGTCCCTGGGGGACGCGTGGTGGCCTCGCGGCCGGGGAGAGTTCTGGTTCCGTTGTGGGCTCGCCGGCCGGGCGGTGCTCCCGGCGCTAGATGGTGCGGCGCCCCGCGATGACGGTGCTAACCCGGTCGGCGACGGTGTCGCCGTCGAGCTCGGTGTAGCCCTTCGCGTCGATCACCGCCACGAGCGGGTAGATGCCGCGCACGAGGTCGGGTCCACCGGTGGCGGAGTCCTCGTCGGCGGCGTCCCAGAGCGCCTCTATGGCCATGTCGATGGCCTCTTCACGTTCGAGGCCGTCGCGGTAGCGCGCCTTCAGGCTGCCGCGCGCGTCACGCCCGCCCGATCCCTGGGTGGCGAACCGGCGCTCCTCGTAGCGGCCCCCGGCGACGTCGAACTCGTAGATGCACGAGCGCTGCGCCCGCGGGTCGTAGCCGGCGAAGAGAGGCACGACGAGCATGCCCTGCATGGCCATCGGCAGGTTCGCGCGCACCATCTGCGCGAGCTTGTTCGCCTTGCCGTCGAGCGAGAGCGGGCCGCCCTCCACCTTCTCGTAGTGCTCGAGCTCCGTGGCGAAGACCTTCGCGAGCTCCATGGCGGGTCCCGCGGCCCCGGAGATGGCCACCGCGGACCACGAGTCGGCCTCGAAGACCTTGCGCATGTCGCGCTTGGAGATGACGTTGCCCGACGTGGCCCGGCGGTCGCCGGCCATGACCACTCCCCCGTCGTAGGTGACGGCGAGCACCGTCGTTCCCTCGACGTGGTCGACCATCCCCCCGCGCACCGGCTCGACAGCGTGGGGGGAGAGGTCCGGTGCGCGGCGGCGCAGGAGCGCGGAGAAGCTCGGGCCGGACAGGTCGAAGGGGTCGAGCCCCTCCCAGCCACCCGGAAGGCTCGCCGGTACCTTCACGACGCGGCTCCCGGCGACAGCGGTGGGGCGGAGGGCAAGTGGCACATGTGCGGAACCCCTACGGTCTCGTGGTCGAGGCCAAGCGCGCCCATCTTAGCCCGACCTGTCGTCCGGTCCTCTGCCCATGCTGCTGTCCGTCGCCGTCTACGAGGTATCCCCCCACTGGTGCCTCGGCCTCCTACATCAAAGGACCACGGTCCTTTAGTTTAGGAGCGATTGAGGCCGCGAGATGAGGCCCGGTCACGCACGGTCGCGCGGGTGCCGTCCGCGCGCCTTTCGAGCCGCTGTAGTGCCGTCTTGGCACTGCGTCCCCATGCCCGTGACTGCTGCCGCCACGCCGCCGGATCGGCGCGCAGCGCGGCGCTGTCCGCTTCCGCGCGGATTCGCCGCCACCCCTCGTAGCGATCCTCGCTGAGCGCCCCTTACGCGAGCGCGTCGAGCCCCGCGCATCCTGGTTCGTGCTGAAGCGTGCAGTCGTCGAAGCGGCAGCCGACAGCGAGCTCGTCGACCTCGGGGAACGTCATGCTGATGCCTTCGTCGACGGCTCCCGGTGTCAGGGCCCGCAGGCCAGGGGTGTCGAGGACCATGCCACCGCCGGGCAGGACGACGAGCTCACGGTGTGTCGTGGTGTGCCGACCCTTGCGATCGCCTTCGCGCACCTCGCTCGTGGCGAGCCGTTCGCGGCCCAGGAGCGCGTTCACCAAATGACGACTTGCCCGCTCCCGACGCACCGATCAAGGCGAGCGTCCTGTTGGGCTGCAGCAGCTGCGTGAGCGTCGCAAAGCCGCGACCGTCGGTGCTCGACAGGACGAGGACCTCCACACCGGGGGCGCTGCTCTCCGCGACGGCCACTGCGGCACCCGCGTCCTCGCGCACCGCGACCCAGTCCCCGGCCACCGGGTTGCCGTCCCGTGGGAGCGGAAGCCTGCGCTCCCAGCCGGACCCGGCGCCCACATGCACGGCCTCCTGTCGCGGGACGGCATGCCACCGAGCCTGCTGCTCGCCGCCGGCCGGGACGAGATGCGTGGGTACGGCGGCGAGGTGTCCACCGATGCCGTCAAATGTCACAGGCCGCACCACCGTGCCGGGCGTGTGGGCGTCGAAGCCGTCGGCGGGCACGTCGTCGACCTGCGACGGTGACGAGGTGTTCGGATCTGCCTGGGACGACCAGCCTGTCCAGCGCGCCGGCTCGTTCGCCGAGCGCACCGCCCCCGCCTCACCCCGAGCCAACCGGGGATTTCGGTGAGCAGGTCTGGGGAGTCTCCGGTGAGCGTCAACAGCCGGTCCCTAGCGCTGGCTTCGCTCGCAGGATCCAGTTAGTACTGGACCCGAAAGGTCGACGACAGGCCTTTGCGCCGAGTCCAAGACGATGTCGGACTACTTGGGTGGCAGGGAGCGGGTGAACGAGAGGCCCCGCCGGACCCAGCCGTCGAGCGTTACGTCGTCCAGTCCGGCGGCCGCAACGAAAACCATCCCGGTCATGGGCCTGCCGGTGAAGTCCATGGGGCGGGCGGCAGGCCTCGCGAGGGCGTCCTCGTAGCGCTCCCGTCCGACGCGCACGATGAGGTCGTCACCGAGGACCCCTACGGTCATGTGCCCGCGCACCATGAGGGCATGGCCGCCGAACATCGACTGCTCGACCGCGTCGACGCCCGCCCCGGCGAACGCCTCTCGGATCCGGTCGGCAAGTTCGGTGTCGTAGGCCATCTTGCCCTCACTCCCCCACGCGGCGGCCCTGTTCGGCGCCTGCCACGATCGCCGCGATGCGCCGGGCCTTCGTGTCGGCCTTTGCCGCGCTGACGACCCACCAGAGCATCTGCTTGCGCGCCGACGGGGGGAACGCGTCCCAGTGAGCGCGGGCCTGCGGTACCGCGTCGAGCGCGGCGGCCAACGCGTCGGGTTCGACGAGGTCCTCGACCGTGTCGTACAGCAGCCACCAACCGTTGCGCTGCGCGGCCTCGACGGCCCGCCGGCCCGCCTCGGTCATGCGCCCCTCCGCCTCCAGCCGCGCCACCCGTGCACGGTTCAGCCTCGTCCAACTGCTCCGCGGCTTTCGCGGGGTCATCAGCTGCAGGCCGCGCTCCTCGTCGAGGGTGTTGACCGTCGAGTCGATCCACCCGAAGCACAGCGCCTCCTCGACCGCCTCGTCGTAGGCGACGGCAGGTCGACGGGTGCTTCGCTTCCACGACGCCAACCACACTCCGGGCGCGGCCGCGTGGTAGGCCGACAACCAGGCCCGCCAGGCCGCCCGCGTCTCGGCGTGGTAGATCGGGTAGTCGAACTTCCACGTCGGTGGGTGTGCCGACACCGTCGGTGGAACGGCGCCGTCGACCATGGCACCCCCTTCGCCGTCGCTGTACGCCGCAAAGGGCGAGCGACCGCTACTCGTGCCTGGAGACTAAGTTACCCCGCCTCCAGGGAACAAGGGGACCTCGCAAGCGGGCCTTTCCTTGACAAGGTGGTCAGCTTTTCGACACCGTGCGTTCGCCGGCTCCGGGCTTCCAGATGGTGATGTGCAGCTGGCCACCAGCGACCTCGATGCTTGAGGCACTGGTGATATCGGCGACGTAGAAGGGGTCGAGTTCGTTGCCCCGAAGGTCCGGGCCGCCTTCCTCGTGGACCATGTCGGCAAACCGCCCGTGCAGGTCCTTGTCGTGCAGATTCCTGACCTTGCCCCACAGTTTGACGTCACCGTCGCCGACGTAGCGATCGACGGTGGCCGTGTGCAGGCAGAAGCGCGGGTCGCGGCTCAGGTCGCGGAACTTGGTGGTGTCGGGCATGCCGACGAGCACCAGTTGACCCTCGAAGACTCGGGGCTCCATGGGGCTGATGCGCGGGTACCCGTCCGAGCGGAGTGTGGCGAGCATGCACAGGTTGGCCGTCGCGGTGTGCCGGCGGACGAAAACCTCAGCGATCCGCGGGGACTCTGCGACGAATCCCTCCCATGTGGCCACGGCCGAGGATGCTACAGGGTGCCCCCGCTCCCCACGTGAGCCGGCCGCGACATCGTCGCGCGCTAGCGGTGGATGGCGGAGTCCCCCCGAGCTCGACGAGCCCTACGACATGACCGGCCAGGCGGTCTCCAAGCACCTGCCTGGTGGTTCCTGTTTCCCGCCATGCCGGCACTTCCTTGCTGCCGGCCCGGTCGCGGTCGAGACCGTAGCGGATAGGCCCTGACGCCTGCGAGATCAGACGGTTG
>DATLGH010000044.1 GCA_035540635.1 Egibacteraceae bacterium
GCCCTGCCCGTAGCCGGTGGCGCCGCCGGCGTCGGGCCACAGCGTCCAGAACAGCATCCGGGCGAGCCGCTGCTCCCGGTCGTTCAGCTGCTCGTAGGCCGGCGCCTCATCACCCTGGAGGCGGGTGTATAGCTCGGCGCGTTCGGGGTTGTCGACGTGGGCCACCGTGCGGACGCGCTTGAGGAGGTCCTGCTCGCCGGCCACCGCCGGCGGGGTGGGCAGCCCGGCGTCTCGGCGCAGCGCGGTCCACGACTCGGCGGGCCGCCGGTAGATGTCAGCGAGCTCGCGGTCGGCCTCGCGCAGGTAGCCGGCGAGGTCGAGGTCGCCGTGGGAGCGCACGTCGGCCACCAGCGCCGGCCGGCGCAGCTCCACCTGGGCGCGCACGTTGTCGAGCACGATTTGCTGCGCGACGCGGTCGAGGATGAGGGCGCAGCCCGACGGCAGGTAGGGGAACCCGCCGGCGACCTGGTCGATGAGCCCCTTGCGCGACGAGCCGGTCAGTGCCCGGTAGCGCAGGTCGAAGCGGAACTCGCGGCGCTGCGCACCGATGAAGTCAAGGACGGTCAGCACCGCCTTGCCGGGAGCGCGACGCAGGCCGCGACCGAGCTGTTGGAGGAACACCGTCGCGCTCTGCGTGGGGCGCAGCAGCAGCACGGTGTCGACGTCGGGCACATCCAGGCCCTCGTTGAACAGGTCGACGGCGAACAGCACGTTGACCTGCCGCTCGCGCAGCGCCCGCAGCGCGTCCTCGCGGCTGGACGAGGCGGTCTCGCCCGACACCGCACGGGCGGGGACCCCCGCGTCGGTGAACACCCGGGCCATGTACTGGGCGTGGGCGACGGACACGCAGAACCCCAGCGCCCGCATCGCCGTGACGTCGGTGACCTTGTCGCGCAGCTCGCGCAGGACCTTGGCCACCCGGGCGTCGTTGCCGGTGTACAGCGACTCCAGCGCCGTGGTGTCGTAGGCGCCCCGCTTCCACTCGATGGCTTCCAGCGAGACGTCGTCGGCGACGCCGAAGTAGTGGAACGGGCACAGCAGGTCCGCGGCCAGGGCATCCCACAACCGCAGCTCGGCGGCGGTCCGCCCCCCGAAGAACTCGCGGACGTCGCGGCCGTCGGCGCGTTCCGGGGTCGCGGTCAGGCCGAGCAGTTCGACGGGTCGCAGATGGTCGAGCAGCCGGCGGTAGGTCGCCGCCTCGGCGTGGTGGAACTCGTCGATGACCACGACGTCGAACGCGTCCGGGGGCAGGCGGTCCACGCCGTAGGACGACAGTGACTGGATGCTGGCGAACACGTGGCGCCAGCGCTCGGGATGGGCGCCGTCGACGTAGGTCTCGGCGAACGCCCCGTCGGCGAGCACCTCCCGGTACGTGCGCTGGGACTGCCCAAGGATCTCCTTGCGGTGCGCCACGAACAGCAGCGACAGGTCGCGGCCCGCGTCGGCGAGCAGCCGCTGGTAGTCCAGTGCAGCCACCACCGTCTTGCCGGTGCCGGTGGCGGCCACGACGAGATTGCGGTGCCGGTCGTGGATGGCCCGCTCGACGTCGAGGCGCTCGAGGATCTCCCTCTGGTGGGGGTAGGCGCGCACCGTCAGTCCCGAGATGGTCAGGCGCCCCGACTGGGCACGGCGCCCGCCGGCCTCAGCCAGCGCGTCGTCGAGCCGGTCGGCGTCGCGGTCGGGGTCGTAGGGCTCGTAGGTCGGGTCGGCCCAGTACGAGTCGAACGTGACCGCGAACTTCTCCAGCAGGTCGCGCGTGGCCACGGCGCTCAGCCGCACGTTCCACTCGAGGCCGCTCACCAGCGCCGAGCGCGACAGGTTCGAGCTGCCGACGTAGGCCGTGTCGAACCCGGTCCGCCGGCGGAACAGCCACGCCTTGGCGTGCAGCCGGGTGGTACGCGCCTCGTAGCTGACCCGGACCTCGGCGCCGAAGCGGGCGACGAGCTCGTCGAGGGCCCGCCGTTCGGTCGCGCCGACGTAGGTGCTCGTGATGACCCGCAACGGGATGCCGAGCTTGGCGCGTCGACGCAGGCTGTGCTCGAGCACCCGCAGCCCCGACCACTGCACGAATGCGCACAACAGGTCGACGGAGTCGGCGGACAGGATCTCAGCGGCGAGCTCGGCGTTGAGCGCCGGCTCGCCGCGGCCGTTGGTGAGCAGGGCGGCCTGGCCGAGCGCGATCTCCGGACGCGTCGAGAACCGGTCGGCGCCCAGGGCCTGGGCCGGCCGCACGGCGTGCAGCTGCTCGGGGCCTTCGAGGACGGGATCGGGCGGGGCGGCGATCCGCTCGAGGAGGACATTGACGAGGGCCACGCGCTGAACTGCCGTCTGCGCTCCGAGCTCGCGCTCGAGCACCTCGGCCACGTGGCGGGCGAGCAGGCCGGGCGCTTCGGCGGCGTCGACGGACACGCGGTCGGCCGTGCGGCCATCGAGCTGCGCGAGCCGCTGCTCGAGCGCCTCGGTGAGCAGCTGCTCGTAGAGCCCATCCTCCATCGCTTTCTCCCTCACCTCGGCCCGTGACGCTAGCGAATCGGTGTGACCCCTGTGGCGCGTCGGCGACTGCTGCGACACTTCAGCCCGTGGGTGTCGAGGTCTCCGTCCCGGAGCGGTCAGAGTTGCTGGCCACCGTGCGGGGGCTCGTGTCGGCGGCGGACGAGGCGCTGCTGTGCGTCGCGTTCGCGAACCAGGCCGGCGTCCGGCTGCTGGAGGGTCAATTGACAACGCTGGGGGAGGGCGGCCGGCTGCTGGCCACCACGGTGTTCGGCAGCACTACCACGGCGGCGCTGCACGACGCTGCCGGGTTCGGCACCCAGGTCCGCGTGTACAACCATGCGGCGGGGACCTACCACCCGAAGCTGTACCTGGCGCGGCAGACTGCCCGGACGCGGGCGCTCGTCGGCTCGGTGAACCTCACCAGCGGGTTGCTGCGCAACGTCGAGGTCGCTGTGCTGCTGGAGGGCCCGACGAGCGCTCCGCCGCTGGCCGCCCTGTGGGAGCGCGCCGAGGCGCTGTGGACCGACGACGGCACCCGTGCCTGGGAGCCGGCGCGGGAACCGGCGGTGGGGGATGTCCTCGCCGAGGATCTCTGGGCGCTTGTCCGTGCCACCGTGTCCGAGGGCCTGACTGCGCACACCGTCTCGGACGGCAAGCCCAACCGCATCACTGAGGTCAGCCGCCACGGACTGTGGGTCGAGACATACCGCAGCCAAGAGCGTGGCAGCGGAGCGCAGCACGTTCCCGCATGGATGTTCAACACCGCATGGGACTACCTCGTCGCGCGAGGCCGTCTGGCGAACACCACCCTGCTGAACGAGTTGAACGTCCACCGTTCGAGCCTGGTGTGTGCGGTGCTGGCCCTGCTCGCGCCCGTCACCGTCGAGTCGCGCCGCCCGATCGTGCTCAGCTACGACCCAGCGGCCGTGCAGGCGAGAGCCGCGGACAGCGCCGGACCCTATGAACCCGGGGGACCACGGTGAGCGGCCAGGGCGAGGAAGCCGCCGACCCCGTCGTCTTCGCCGAGCGCTTGCTGGCGCTGCTCGACAGCGGCAACTTCACCATGTCCTACAAGTACGCGGTGCTGCTCGCACTCGTCGACGCCTGCCTTGAGGGGCTGACGGACACGGGGGAACCTCCGGACCACTTGCGCGCCCGGGCGGTCGCCGACAAGGTCCTCGAGCTGTACTGGCGCCAGGCGATGCCCTACCCCGCTGCAGCGGACACACGAGTGTTGCGCCAGCGCCCCGAGCTGCCCAAGCTCGACCTCGTGGCCCGCATCGCGGCATACCGGGAGGGGGCCGGCTTCGACCGGAGCATGCGGGAGGCCGCCGCCGCCGACCCTGAGGGCTTCACAGTCCTGCGAGAGCGGGTCTTCGTCACGATCGTGCGCATGCCGCTGCCGAAGCTGCAGCGCCTGAACCGCGACGACCCCTTCGGCGACGGGTTCCTCTACCGCATCGACTGGCCCGACGAGGTCAGCGAGGCCCGCGTCCGCCGCGCCGAATTCGACGACCGCATACACCTCAAGCCCGGCGTGGCCGCGATGCTCGTCCGCCTGGCGGGCCTGGTCCGTCCGATCGTGCAGCGCCGCTGGGCGGATTTCGTCGCCCGGCGCAACACCGACGTGCTCGACGACCTCACCCTCGACGAGTTCCTCTTCGGTGCTGAGCGCATCGGGCTGCACCGCGTCCGCCCCCACCTCGTGGAGCTGCAAGGGGGCGAGTGCTTCTACTGCCAGGACGCCATGCGGGGACGCGTGGACATCGACCACTTCCTGCCGTGGTCACGCTCCGGCGACGACGGGATCGACAACCTCGTCGCTGCGCACACGCGGTGCAACAACGCCAAGCGGGCGTCCCTCGCAGCCGACGACCACCTGGGGCGCTGGCTGCACCGGTCCGACCAGGGCAGCCGAGACCTCCAAGCGATCGCCGACAGGGCCCCGTGGCCGCGCCACGTCGACAAGACCATGGCCGTCGCCCGGGCGCTGTACCTCTACCAGGCGCCCGGCACGAGCCTGTGGGTGGCGCCCGACATCTACCGTCCTGCAGGGCGGGGGGTGCTGCGACGGCTTCTCGTCGCGGGTGCTACTGAAGCGCAAGCCGCCGAGCACCGGCCGCCGTACATCTGGTGAGCCTGCCCAAATCCAAGGACCGGTGCGCGGTTCAGGTCACCGGCAGCGCCTGAGAATCCATCGCCTTCCGAGCCCGCTCGACCGCCGCCCAACTGACAGACGGGTGCCAGCGGGAAGGTCACGGGGAACGTCACCCCATCGATCGTACGTGGCCAGTACTCTGTCTCGAGCGAATCGTTGAAGTGAAGGAGTGCGGGTGCTTGAGCCCGAAAGCCTTGGAAACCTCCGCGAGCATATTGCGCAGCGGCTTAGCCTGGATGTTTCGTCTGACTGGCGTGGCAGCGGTTGAGGTTGCATAGGAAAGCCCCCCTAACCTGCGAGAATGCGGTCTGTCAAAGGTCCACAACTCGCCAAGGAGGGCTCACCTACATGGTGCATGCTAGCAGCAGGCGG